>VGKX01000008.1 GCA_016866895.1 Candidatus Parvarchaeota archaeon | reverse complement strand
TGGGGTTTTTTGAGAATCCGAACCCCTCGTTGACCAGTGGGAACCAGGTTTCGTATTTAGGGCCAAGGCTTCCCGTCTTTTTCGTTTTTGTCCCTGAAAGGATTATAGAGTTTACGCATTTGGACTGAGTGCATGAGACACCCACG
The DNA here is from genome assembly GCA_016866895.1 of Candidatus Parvarchaeota archaeon. Classification (NCBI taxonomy): domain Archaea; kingdom Nanobdellati; phylum Candidatus Parvarchaeota; species Candidatus Parvarchaeota archaeon. The sequence goes on along the minus strand of VGKX01000008.1, from coordinate 16,604 downwards.
CCGACTTTGTTTGTAAGCCCGTCAAGGTCAACTATGCTTGAGCGGTGGGACGGCGAGTCAAGATAGCCTTGGATGATTCCCTCTCCCGATACGTACCATTCAATCGGGCCTGTTGACAAATCCTCAAATGTCACAACCGAATGGACTCCCGCATCCACGACCCTTGCATGGACCTCGCCAAATTCCTGTGCGCAGGACTTGTGCGCAAAGTTTTCAGTCCGCAAAATGAAATCAGAGCATTTTTGTGCAAGACTGTTAAGTATATCATTTTGCCCAACTGGGGTGGAATTGTATGCCTGCCTCTGCGCATTTATCGCATCTTGGGCTTCCTGCCGCAGCCTTGTCAGGTTCAGCTCTTTTTGCGCCACCCGTGCCCCTTCCCCGCCTTCCTCAATCGCCCCCTGGCCGTTTTTTTGTGCAAGCTGCTTTGTCAAGTTTGCAATGCCTTGCGAAAGCTGCAAATTTTGCCTCTCAAGCAAGGCTATCCTTTCATCCGCTGCCACCCGCTTTCCGGAACACTTCTCAAGGCTTGCAGCGCATTTGCCGAGTTTGCCTGCACTCTCCTCCTGGCAAGCTGCCTGTTTTGGGCATTTATACTCTTGTCTTACTTCAAGGGTGCCCAATGCCAAAACCGTGGCAAGCCCAAGGCTAACAATGAAAAATGCTATTGCGGCATATTTCCAAATTTCCAGACCCATAAAAATACCCTATCAGTTCTTGCATTTAGCCCTCATCTATAATTTTTTCAAAGGAAGCTCAAAGCTTGACTGGCTAATAAGCTTGCCATCAACATAAGAGGGCTCGAAGTTTATGTATACTGTCATTGAATTTGCCTCGCCTTCTTTTACCTCAAATTCAGCCGCCTTTGTTTCATTTGGCCCAATTGAGCCCACTTGCGCCAACTGCTCCTGCCTGTCGGAAAGGCTGACGTTATCAATTGGCTCCTTTGACCTGTTTTCAATCTCTAATGATACTTTTACTCCACGCGCGATATAATTGTTCAAAATCCTTACAACAAAAAACGGGCTTGCTTCAATCTCCTGCGAATCCTGGCTTGACCCAAGCGGCGTTTTGAATCTTCCAGGCGAATCGCCGTATGTAAGCTCCCCGGTTGCCTTTCTCCCTTCAGGCTCGCTTTGCTTGCGGCCTCCAGCCCTGTGGTTTTTGAGTATTGCCCAAAGCAAAATGCCGACACCAATTGCTCCTGCTGCAAGCTGCATCATCGAAAGAACGTCTCCTCCATCGATTGGAAGCGGGGGCAATTCCGATATGTCCCTGGGTTTCCCGCTTTTGCTGTCATATGAAGGCATGCTTGGTTTAGCGGCGAGATTTGGCATAATAGGCAGCCCGACACCTGCTGCTTTAAGCCCCGGGAGCTGTGATGTTGCAATCGGAAGCCCGGCAGGCAGGCTTGCTGCGCCCAAGGACGGCCAGAAGTTTGATGAAAGCAACCCGCTTCCCTGCAAATCAGGAATGTTCATGGGTATAAGAAGCGTCTGGTTGCTTGCCGGGTCTCTGTATGCAAAAAGTTCCGAATCCTGTGTGCCTGCCATTCTTGCGTAAGCCCTTGCAAACTGCCCTGTGTTGACAATTGAGGCAGCCTGGTCAAAGCCCATTGAATTCGGGACTATTGCCTGGAAGCTTGCTCCGTTTATGCTGAAGGTTTCTGTTCTTGAGTAATTGCCGGTTTGGGCCTCAAGGCCAAACTTTCCACTTCCAGGCCCCCCAACACCAATGTCAAATCCACCTGGATTTTGGCCGAGGTTTGGCAACTCCTGTGCCCATGTCCCGTTTGCCACAAGCCCTGCCAGGCTTGTATTTTTCTCAAGGCTGCCGCCAAGCATGGCTTCTATGAGCTTGCTGCCTGCAAGATTAATTGCCTGGCTTTCATTGAGGTTTTTTGCGACCAGTGCATCCACGCCGCCGCTTGAAACAAAGAAACTATTGTTTGGCCCTGCCATCTGGGCTTTAAATTCGGCTGACTGTTCAAGATTCCCTATCTGGTTCGGGCTCAACCCATACTTGGTTATGACACCTGTCCCGTTTGGGAGCAGCAGGGCGCTTAGTTCTGCTACATTTGCATTGCCTTTTCCATTGGCCGCAAGTCCCGTCCTTTCAAACCCTGTGCCTTCCCCCTGGCCAAACAAAACCCTGTTTTTCTTTGCTCCCCACTTTTCAAACGGCAATGCTGCAAGAAGCACGCTTGCAATCAGGAAGGCAACAGAGACTGCAAGAAGGCCGCGGCGAACAAATTCTTTTTCAACCATTATCAAAACCGCCAAGCTCCTTGAAGCCCTTAAACAGGCTCCAGGCAAGCGCATCAAGCTTTTCTATTTTCACATATTTTACCCTTGCCTTTTTTAGTTCATTGGCATATGTGTGCAGGTTGTAGCCGCCTATGGTCTTGTTTGCAAGCTTTGGCTCGTTTGCAATACAGGCATAAAGCACCCCTATCCTCTGCTTTTTCAGCCTTTCTATAAGCGCAAGTGATTTTTTTTGTACAGCCAAGTCCTGTGCAAACTCGGATTTGCCTGCTTCAGGGACTCCGTCTGTCAGCACAAGAATGTATTTGGCCCCAGCCTTCAGGTTCCACCTGCTTTTTTCCAGCTCCTCAAGCGCGCAATCCAGCCTTGTAGCACCCCCGCCATTGCACCCCAAAAACTTTCTTGTGTCCAGCCTCTCAAAGTACTGCGCGTCGCTTCCATAAACCACGAATGATATGTCCACGTTTTTATTCTGCCCCAAGGCGCTACACAATGCGCTTGCCGCAACCTTTGCATAGGTCTGTGCGCTTGTGTCCTCCAAGACACTTTTTGAAAGAATGTCAGTCCTCCACCAGCCAGTCATTGAGTTTGAGTTGTCGTAAAGTATTGCAAGGTTCAACTTCCTTATTGACTGAGTCCTCTTCCTCTCAACAATTGCAAACGGCGTTTTCCCAACTGTGCAAAAGTTAGATATTGTGCGCACAAGGTTGAGCTTGCCCCTGCCTTCAAACCTGCAGTCTGCCATGCGAAACTGGGTCGGTGGGACAAACTGCAGGATGCTTTTGAGATGGGCGCCAATTTTTGCGCACGAAATTTGGTATGACTGGTAGGCTGCCTTGTCAAACCTGAATGTGAGCCTTGCACAAAGCAGTGCAGCCCTTTTCTCCTCTTTCACAAATACACCAGCAAACCCCATCCATCAGCTTCTGCTTAAATCCACCGCAGTTAGCCTATTGCCAATAAAAAATACACAAATCCCAGCTGCCGTATTAGCTTTCTTCCTTTTGGCGCCCGCTTTAAAGCAACGAGCAGATTAAAATCGCAATGCGCCAGTATTCAAGCGCTTTGGCTACTTGCTTTTTATTCCCTCTGCGACTTTCAGGGCAAAGTCCTTTACAAGCGAAATTGCTATCTCGTCCGTCTCATCGGCGATTATCATGGAGTGCTGGAATGCAGCGTCCACAAAAGCGCTTTCAAAGTCTATCCCGTCTGCAAGCGCCTCCCTTATGTAGAGGGCCATCTTGATTTCGCTGTCCGTTGAAAGCCCCTGCTGCAGCGTCTTTTCAACCTCGGCCGCGTTGCGTGTCAGTGATGCAAACTCCATTATGTATGAAATCTTCTGCTCGTCAAGGCCGCTTTTTTCCATCACCACTTTCTTTTCCACTTCAGTGTCAGGATAGCCAAGGTAGATTGGCATGAACCTTCGCTTGAGCGCGCTGCTTATCTTGTAAGTCCCCTCATCCCCGATGTTGGCTGTCGCAACCACAAGCCAGCCTTCGGGTTTTGTCACGACAACTTCCTCGTGCTCAAGTGGCAGGCTTCCAAGGGACAAAAGCATGAACAGGCCTGAATACGCGCTTGTCGGGGCGCGCGTGAACTCGTCAATCAGCAGGTTCTTGTTCTGCTTTAGCGCCCTTGTGACCACCCCTTCCTTGTAAAGCTTTGCATCCAGCCTGCCTGAAAGGGAAAGCGGGTGGTATCCGCCTACAAGGTGGTATTCGCTTGTGCCTTCAGTTGCCTCAAACTCCAGGAACTCCTTTCCCAGGACTCCAAGAACATATCTTGCCATTGTTGTTTTTCCGTTTCCTGGCGGGCCGTAAATAAGGACAGGCAGCCCAAGGCGCATGTACCTGATTATTTTCATAAGCTCGTTTTCATGGCCCTTGATGGGGCAGTTTTCAAGAATCATGCCAAACGTTAGCTCTTCTTTTTTTTCTTCCATGACCTCACTTTTAGTCCGGCTGCACTTCTTTCAGCCTTTCAGTTTTTGCCATCTGCAATCTTTGCAGCCTTTGCAAGAAGCTTCTCCGCCTCCTGCTTTGATGGCGTGATGTATTTAGAGCCCAGGTGCCTTAGTTCCTCCCTGAAAGAGGCAAGTTTAGCAGCCTTCTCTATTTCGTTCATTGTCGGGCAGTTCTTTGCAAACAGGTTGATTTTCCTTATAGTTGCTGCATACGGGTCGTCTTTCCTTTCATCCTCCATGTCTGCCTGCCCTGTGCTTGTATAAACCACACCCATGTCAGTCACTTCGCGCCTGTACCCAAAAATCATCAGCCCGACCTCGTGGATTACAAGCACCAATGCCATTGCAACACTCATTGAGATGAATCCAAGCCACCCTGCCTCCAAAAACAACATCCCTAAGTCGGCATAGCAGCTTTTGTATGCAGCGCAGTTTTCAAAACCTATCTGCATTGCAGCCATGAGGGCCTGCAAAAAGAATACAAATGCAACAAGAAGACCGCTTGCGACCGCGACTCTTGGCACCCTGTAAAATATTTTTTTAACGCCCTCAATTTTTGCAAGCAAGTATATTGGGACAACTGCAGCCCCAAGAAGCGAGAATGTGCCTATGATGAATATGTCAATCCTCGAGCCAAAGTCAAGAGGCCCAGAGCCAATGGGCAAGGCTACAAGAGAGCCTGCGGCAAAAATAAGCCCGTTTTCATAACTATCGGAATAGCCAATCAGATATCCTATGGCGGCTGCAAAGGCAAAAACCAAAAACGGGACAATGGACAGCTGCAGCCCAAGGCTGCCACCTATCATGCTTCCTGCAAGCACAAAGCTTCCAAAACCAAGAACAAGATAAGAAAGCTTTTTCACATACTGCTGCCTTGCTATCCTGACTAAAAATGAGCACAAAAGCGTTCCTACAAGCGCAAGCATTGTAAGTGCCGAGTTGCCTTTTGCAATCACCGCATCAAGGGCAATGACAACAACCGAAATTGCAAGCCCGAAATAGTCAAAAATAGCCGATTTGCCAGTTTCATTTCCCATGAAATTAGTTTATTTTCCTGCTTTAAAAAGCTTTTTGAGGGAAAACGGAAGCAGACTTTATCCTGGATTTGCAGCCAATGCTGGAAATTCCCTGTGATCCACTCTAGGCAAGGATTTTTTGCGCAACCGGCCTTTTTTGCAAGCCTGAAGACCAGCTTGTGTCAGGCCTCCTTGCCCCGACTGTCGGGTAAAACCGCCTGTCAAGTGTCAGCAATGCCCCGTCCCTGGCCATGCCGGGCGCTATATTCATGCTGACAAGTGGGCTTTGGCATGCCTTAAGCATGTTTCCAATGTGCTCAAGGTGCCCAATGTGTTTTGCGTCAAATATGTCCTCAGTTGAAACTGAATACTTTCCAAACGGGTTTTCAGTGTAAACGTTCGAGAATGCCTTTTTCAGCTTGTTGAATATTTCTGTCTGAAGCGTGCCAAATTCATACTCGCGAAGCAGTGTCGGCCTTCCAAATACGTCATAGGTGCAGCTTCTGTGCGCTTTTGACACTTCAACACCCTTAAGCTCGCTTTCTGGCAGATAAACTTTTTGCACCCCAAGCAGGTTGACTGCGTTTCCAAACAATAGCACCCCGTCGCATCCTATCAGGTTTGGGACTTTAACATCTTCATATACAACGCTAAAACCAAGCTGCCCGGCTATGGCCTCCACAAGCCTGATGGTTATTGCGTTAAGCCTTCCTGTGGAAAGAGGGGGGCATATTATCTTGTCGCCCTTGATTATCGCCACCGTGTCGGATGAGCCTTCCTTCACCATTCCGCTATCTTTGAGTATGACAACAGTCTCGGCTGTATCGGGTATTCCTGCAGCCCCGCGCCGCAACCTTCCCGCATAAGGATAGTTTGAAAGGTGCTTGCTTGATTCTTCGGAGTTTGCAAACGCAGGTGTGATGTTTGAAAAGTGCCCGTAGATGTTCACTCCTGAATCTGCTTTGGTGCTGTCAAAATAGGTTGTCATTGGTATGACTGCTATCACAAGTGTGAACTGGTGGTCGCCTCCAACTCCTATCCCGGTGTTAAGTGCCCTGATATACAATGGCCTGACATAAAGTATTGATGCATCTGCAAGTGTGCCATCCTTCTTCTTTACTTTTGGCCAACTACTTGCGTACCCCTGCATAATCGCGGTTGCAAGGGAAAGATAAGTGAGCTTCTCGTTTGAATAGTCAAAAGGGCACATGTTTGATGCAGCCCCCTGGCGCATCCTGTCCCAGTTGTCATCCGGATGGGCAATGTACAAAGCCCCGTTGCTGCCCCTTACAATCTTCATGCCTTCAAACCAGCCCTCTGCATAGTTTGCGCCTTGCGACAAAACCTCAACTATGGAGCCTGCGCCGATTTTTGACATTATCGCCTGATACGGCATTATGGAGTTTGGCCCTGCCTCTGCGACAAAAATCAGGCCTGTGAGACTGTCATGGACAAACAAGTCGTTTTCAAGGACTTTTGCAAAGGCGCCCTCTTCCCTCTGCCTGTAAAGGTCAAGCATGTGGTGGCCAAGGCCTGACATATTTTCAAAGCCCTTGCCCAAAACCTCTTCAACAAGGGGCAGCATGTTGCCGCCCATTCCGTTATCTCCGCTTCCCACAAAAAACTTCCGTGACATAAATATATAATAACACGCGTTTTGGGATTGACGAAAACCTGCAAATCCCAGGTCTACAAATGTCAGGTTAATCCGTGTGATATGAAGTTCAGTATTTCCAAGTTTGCCCTATGCAGCTGGTATGGGCAGTTGGGTTTCAGTTAAGGAGGTGAAGGTGAAATCAAGAAATATCTGGGGAATCAGAAAATCAAGGAAAAAGCAGGGAGGGAGCTGGAGTATTTACTCACAAGGTACAACCATGCCCTTGGCTTCAGTTAAGGGAACGCTTCACCTTGTGACCTCTTACATTAGGTTCTTTTTCCGATGAACCGCTTTTTCTTCCAAGAAAAAGGGGTTCGCCGAGTAGGAGATTTGAACTCCTAAGCCCGTAAAGGGCACCAGATTTCGCGTGCAACAGCTGATTTGCAGCTTCATGCGCACAATTGCTTCCGTTTCCGGGATCTCAAGTCTGGCGCATTACCAGGTTCTGCCAACTCGGCTTTGAGAAAGATAAGACACTGAGATTATAAAAGATATTGGAGTTGGCAGGCACTGCCACCGCCAAGTGCGAAAAGCACTTGGGGGGACTTGCCCTCTTACAGGCAAGCTGACAGCCAAATGCAGCAGCATTTGAGTGGACTTGTCGCTTTAGCGACACGGACCTCGGCATTTTTGAGTTGTCAGAATAGCGCAACAACTCTATTAATAGCTCTTCTGGGATAAATTAATTCGGATGATGAGAAGTACGACTCTGAGGGCTTCACGCCCTGCGATGACGTGACTTGACTCTGACACGACAATAAATCAGGAAAACAATTTGGAAAGCGCCAATATCCAGGGATATGCCAAATGCTAATGCTAATATACCTTTAAGGGCATAATTTTCCTGCAGTTTCAAGCAAGATTCAGGGGTGGTCATTTTGGCTTGTGCGAAAAAATCAAAAACTTTTTTTATTGCCTTTATTATTCTGACATTCGCATTGCTTTCGCTTTCATTTAGCGCGTCTGTTCCTCAATCCGCAGCAGGATTGTGAGTGTGGCATGTTCGCTTATTATATTGTCAAATCTGCTTCTTAGTGCCTTGATCATATCGTGCAAATGCTGCGGGTCTTTGGCATCAAAATCCACTTCCACATCCCAGTCTCCAAGCACTTTTGTCAAAAAAACCGCGTTTGGGTGCGTTGCTAGATAATTGAACAGCCGCCCTTCCTCCTGCCTATCCGATTTTTGAAGCCATAATAATATTTTATAATTTCCAAATCCCAGCTTGCGCCTGTCAAACCAGCAGCCATAACCTGAGATTATGCCTTTTCTCTTCAACGCTTTCATCCGGTACAAAACCGCATCGGCTGAAAGCCCGGTGTCGTTTGCAATATCTGTTGTTTTTGCCCGCGCATTCTCAAAAAGAGCAGCCAGAATTATTCGGTCAGATTTGTCCAGCTTTCCATCTTCCAGGTTTTCCCGCCCCGCATTGCCTGTATGGCTTGGGATTTTTCTAATTTTCCCTTTTGAACCTCCGCCTTCACTTGCCGGTGTGCTGTTATTTATCACTGCGGATATCTGTTTTCGCTCTGTTCCTGTGATGTGAGTTGCAGGCAAATAAGCCTGAAATGCGGATATGGCAATGTTTTTTGCCTTAATGCAAGCCCCAAACCTGTTTCTCAACTCCTCAAGCTCGCATGCAAGCTCAATCTCATCTGAAAGCGTGAAGCGCACAGTATAGTCCCACTGCCCCTCAAGCTTGCCGACCTCTTCACCAAGAAGCACTTTTCATGTTCCTTTCCATTCCTTGTTGAGGGAGTCATAGACTGGCGATGGCATAGTCTAAGCTTGGGATAAAAAGAATAATAAGCAGGTGGGATTGCAAAGCAAAGGGCCGCATCTTGCCGTAAAAACTGCGAATAAAAATGAGAAAAGCAGAGAATTATCTATTCCAAACTTATCTTCACATGCACGTCGTCAGGAACACGCACGCGCATGATTTGGCGCAAGGTGCGCTCGTCGCCTGCAACGTCAATTATGCGCTTGTGTATGCGCATCTCCCAGTGCTCGTACGTGTCAGAGCCGTCGCCACATGGCGTCCTTCTTGTTGCAACTTTCAGCCTGCGCGTTGGAAGGGGTATCGGCCCCTTAAGCTCCACGCCGGTAGTCTGTGCAATCGTCCTTATCTGGTTGCAAACCTCGTCAAGCTCGCGGGGGTCTTTTCCAATAAGTTTTATTCGTGCTTTTCCCATCAAATCAATCTCAAATGTCTAATATATTAAAAAATGAAGGCAGTACTGTGCCTTCATGCTGTCTTTGGAGTCACTTCAAGCACGACTCCTGCTGCAACAGTCTGGCCCATGTCCCTTATTGCAAATCTGCCAAGGGGCGGGAATGCCTGGAACTTTTCAATACAAACAGGCCTCAAGGGCTTGACCTTGATGATTGCAACATCTCCTGTCTTGATAAAGTCAGGGTTTTTTTGCTGCGTCTGGCCTGTCTTGGGGTCCTTCTTTTCAAGTATCTCCGTGACAGTGCAGGCAATTTGCGCCGTGTGGATGTGGAATACTGGCGTGTAGCCCTTGGCTATTGCAGTCGGGTGCTCAAGCACCACTACCTGTGCAGTGAATTCAGAAGCTACTGTTGGCGGGTTTGAGGCAGGTCCTACGACATCGCCCCTCTTCACATCCTTCTTGTCAATGCTCTTCACATTGAAGCCGACATTGTCGCCAGGCACTGCCTGAGTCATTTCCTTGTGGTGCATCTCTATTTTTTTGACTTCCGAGCTTGCGCCACTTGGCATGAATACGACCTTTTCGTTGAGTTTCAAAATTCCCGTCTCAACACGCCCCACTGGAACCGTGCCGTGGCCCGTGATTGTGAAAACATCCTGGATTGGAAGCCTCAAAGCCTTGTCAACTGGCTTTGCCGGCACTGTGAGATTGTCAAATGCCGCCAAAAGGGTCGGGCCGGAGTACCAGTTCATGTCAGGCACGTTTGCCTTGAGGTTTGCTCCAGTGTACCCGGATATCGGGATAAATGGGATTGTGTCAACCTTGTAGCCGATGTTTTTCAGCAGGTTGCTCATTGCCATTTTTGTCTCTTCATACTTCATCCTGTCAAAATTCACTGCGTCCATCTTGTTAATTCCGACAATTAGCTGCTGGATGCCTAGCACCTTTGCCAAAAAGGCATGCTCCTTTGTCTGCGGCTGGACACCTTCCTTTGCAGAACAGACAAGCACTGCTGCGTCTGCCTGTGAAGCTCCTGTAATCATGTTCTTGACAAAGTCCCTGTGGCCAGGCGCGTCTATGATTGTAAAGTAGTACTTCTGTGTCTCAAATTCCTTGTGGGACAAGTCGATTGTGACACCTCTCTCCCTTTCCTCTTTAAGTGTGTCCATTGTGAAGGCAAACTCGAAGGTTGCCTTGCCGACTTTTTCTGCCTCTTCCTTGAGCTTTCGAAGCTGCTGCTCGGAAAGCGCTCCGGTTTCGTACAAAACGCGTCCCACTGTTGTGGATTTGCCATGGTCAACGTGGCCGATAAAAATCAGGTTCAAGTGTTCTTTTTGTGCCATTTCATTACCTCCCGCATCACTCATTCTAATTGTTTGCCAGTTCTTAAGGCTTTCAAGGTATTAAAACCTAACTGTGTCTTTCAAGGCATTAAAATACTGCAACTGTATTACCGCTTCTAAGCATTTGCAACCAAACTTACTTGACTGCACAAAGAAGCACACATTATTAGCATATATTGATTTTTAAACGTTTCGTCGGGCTTGCTATTTCCGGCATTTCCCCCAATCCTTGCTCCCAATTATTTTTTCTTCCCGAAATTTCCACGCGGTTTTGGAAACTTAAGTTCTGGGAAAACCTTTGTCAGGTCATCTGTGCCAACCTCTGTCTTCATGCCAAGGGCAACAAGTACGCAGCGGAGGAAATAGCTCTCGGCAAATGGCAGAAATTTTTCCTCCTTGCACGATTTTAATAATTCGGCCTTAAGCTCGCCTGGCCTGATTGACTGGAGTGCCTCTGCCAGGCCTGCAAATCCCTTGCGCTTGCCTTTGCAAACAACCTGCGCGTATGCATCTATTGCCTCCTTATTCACACCAACAAAGTCATATGCCTTGCGAATCATGGTGGCGTTAATTCCGGCAAGGCCTCCGGCAACTTCCTGTGGAGTGGTGGTAGCATCAATTGTCATTTTCTTGACAGTCACCCAATCCTTGTATTTTGCCAGGAAAAGCACCTGTTCCTTTGAAATATCTTCATCCAATAAATCACCAGCCAATAACACTTCCCCCTCTTTTCCTGAAAACTTAAAAAACTAGGCCCTGGATGGGAATCGCTGCCATAAGGGAACTTATGCACTCCAGGCGCGTTCTCGTGCCTTGTGCACAGAAAAAATACGCACAGCGGCACTCGCCCTTAAGGCTTTCAACACTCTAGTTTTTCACCCGCTTTGTTAAACTTTTCTTCACTCCTTAAGCCCTGGATGGGAATCGCACCCACGACCTTCTGTTATCCTGCATAACTAAGGTCATTATCAGTTAAATTTTTCTTTTGCCAAATGTTTTCTTTTAGTTAAATTTTTCTTTTACAAAAGAAAAATTTACAAGACAGACGCTCTACTACTGAGCTACCAGGGCATTTCATTGTCTAAACTTTGCTGCAATTTATTCCCTACATAAGAATTTAAACATTCTTGGGCTAACAACTAGAGTCAATGCTCTTCTCTTTGCGTTTTGCCAGAGATGGCAAAAGACTGTAAATAATCGTATCTAATATATGGTGGTTATCATGGGTAAATTTGCCGAAGCCGACGCTGAAATTTCCAAGCTTGCCATATGCCGTAAGTGCAAGGCTAGGAACAAAAAAACCGCTGAAAAATGCCGCAAGTGCGGCTACAAGTGGATGCGGCCAAAAAGAAAGGATCTGAGAGCCAAGAAGTAGGCACAGGCTGAACCTCGGTCAAGGGCACAGAATAATGCCATCTTGCCCTTCCCTATTTTTCCTTCACTTGTTTATCTTTCTTCTTTATGCTTATTATACTACTACGCCTAGCACTTTTCCCACCACAAACCCTATCACAGTTGCAACTGTGCAAAGGCCTACCATCTCAAGCACGCTTTTTCCCACGCTGTTTTTTGTCAGCCTTGCCCTTGCATAGCCTGCCGCAGCCATCACAAGCAATGAAACGGCAACCGACATCACCGTAAGCAAGGGTGCATCAATATACTGCCTTGCAAGAAGGAATGGCAGCAGCGGCATAAGCGAGCCTGCCATGGTGGATGCAAATACCACCGCGCCCTCCCTTTGCGGGCTGTCAAAAGCATCCATGCTTGTACTGTGCTTTTTTTTCGAGGCACAGTATTCATGGAAGGATTTTGAGGAATTGTAGGCAACGCAGCCCATTGCAACAGACTCTGCAAACATGGAGGCAAGCCCTGAAATCACCACAAGCTTGGCGTCGCCTGTTGCAGTTGAAACGCCTAGCACAATGCCTAGCACGTTTATCAGGCCGTCCTGGCCGCCCATTATTATTTGGCGCATCAGCTTGCCGTGGCTTTCATTGCCTGTTTTCATCACAATCAGCTAAATCTTAGGAAGGGGGACTAATCTTTTATTTCTATTGCGGGGGTTGAATCCAGGGGTTGACGCCTTTGCAGGCCCGCTTGTCCTTCCGGACAAGGGTCCACAAATTCTGTTGAATTTGCAGGGAGCAGGATTTGAACCTGCGTAGACCTAAGTCACAGGGTCCTAAGCCCTGCGCATTTGACCAAGCTCTGCCATCCCTGCATACTTTTTCTTTTACATATGTGTGCTTTATGCGCAAATAGGCGCCACATGTGATGCACAAGAAATACTGTTGTTAGCCCCGATCGGATTCGAACCGATGTACCCGGGTTGCTTTGAAATTCATTGAGTGCCTTCTGTTGTCCCCAAATTTTTCTTTTTGGGAACCTTTTTAGGCACCCCAAAAAAGGTTCTTCAAAGCCCGGAGTCCTTGGCCACTAGACGACGGGGCTGCTAGTGAGGCATAAAGTTAAGGAGAGCAGGAATATAAAACCAAAAGCCACCAAAATGCGGATTCATGCGTCTCTTCAACCTTTATCTTTGTAATTTATTTTAGGCCCAGGTTTCTCTTGACACTTTCAGCTGCTTTAGCAATATTGGCGAGCTTGGCTTGAGCAATCTCTGGCTTTAAAAGCAACAACCCGCAATCTGGCGCTAAAGCTAAGCGGTTTGGCGGAACAACTTTTAGAACCTCCTTGACCCTTTTTTCAATTTTTTCCACCCTTTCGATTTGCTCGCTGCCAATGTCGACACAGCCAAGGATGACTTGCTTATCCCCAAATTCCTCAAAAACTGCCAGTTCAAGATTTTCATGGGCATCTTCTATAGAAATGCCGTCCACACGGCTCTTAGAAAGAGCGCCAATCACATCATGGTACCTTTCTTTTTCAGCTTTGACATCTTTCTTTGGATTTGGATAGCCTCTGCAAATATGCACAAGTTTTCTTACCCCTTCCAGCTCCCCAAAACACGACTTGAGCGTATCCAGCCCAAAATCAAAAAATTTTTCTGTTTCCCACAAGAAAGCAGGTTCATCAATCTGTATGTGTTCGCAGCCTGCTTTTGCAAGCTCCTCTACCTCGCCGCGCAGTGCATATGCTATGTCAGACGCAAGCTCTTTCTCATTGCCATAGTATGTATCCACCACAGAATCCACTATAGTAAGCGGTCCTGGAAGTGTTACCTTTACTTTTTTCTTTGTGAGTGATTGTGCAAACCTGAATTCTTCGGCAAGAAAGCCACCTTTCCTCTCAACTTTGCCTTTGATTGTCGGCACTAGTTCTGTTCTTGTGCCCCCCCTAAGCGGCTTCTCTTTTCTATCGACAAAATCAAAGCCTGCAAGGCGCTGGCAGTGATAAAGCACATAGTGTCCCCGCCTCTGCTCCCCGTCACTAATTATGTCAATTCCAGCCCTCTCCTGTTCTCTTGCCACCCACCTTACTGCTTCATCCTGGAGGCTGCCAACATTTTCCTTGCCTTTCCAACCCAAGTCCAGATTTGTGCTTGGCACCACAAGCCATCTTGCATCAAAATCCCTATTTAGTAGTTTAGGATATCTCGGATAACTCCCAACAACTGTTGTTTCCAACTCTCCAATACTTACCATGTTCACACCCCCAAACTAAATATTTTTTGCTTGTTTTTCGCCCAAAAACCCTACAAACCAAGAAACTTTTCCAGGATAGTCGTAGTCTTGGCAACCCCACTGAAACACCCCCCCTTCCTCAATCCTATATCCAAATCCCTCTATCTCCTTGGCAATTACGCCTGGAGTTGAGACAAAAAGCCTCTCAATCCCATCATCTGATTTCTTTATTTTCCCTGCGGGTGTTTCATTTGTCACGATTCCTTCGCGGTACTTGACGTCCTTGTCGGTCTTGAAAGACACCGCAATCAATCCGCCTTTGGGCTGCAGCGCTGCAATCTTCCCATACAGCAGCTGCCTTGATTTTTCAGAAAATGTGTGCAAGACGGAATTTGCGTAAAAACCATCTATGGGCTGTGCTTGGTGCAGAGGACTTTTGGCCAATCGCACGGATTCTAAATATTCCAAATAATCCATTATCTCCCAGTTGAAAATAGATACCAAATTCCCCTGTCGTCCAAGTAGTCTTTGCTTCTCCAAAATCAGATTCACTGCATCAGGGCTGAATTCAACAGTCTCAACATGATGGCCTTTAGCAGCTATCGCTAGCGTGTGTATGCCATTCCCAGCCCCTGCTTCAACAACGCGTTTTGAGTTGCCGTTTTTGCTTGGGGTGGAACCAAGTTTTCCTATAAACTCTTCAAGAAGCGGCGTACTGCCATTGCTGAACAAATTCTTGTGCTTTTTCCAGCCTTCCTCATATTTCTTTGCCACACAAATTATGCTGCTTTTTCTTGTTCCGTTCTCTAGTCAAATTACCTCCGCCTGCAATCGCGCAAATAAACTTTCCCAAGCAACTTGCACAAGTGCGGCGTATGTCTGGACCATCGAGGCTTATTAATATTTCTTGAAAGAATTATTCCTATAAGAATTAGAATTTGTGTTTGGTAAGCCTGAGCCAATGCCTAATCATACTCCCTTGCATCCGAGCACTGGGAACACGTGCACTGCGCGCCTGTCCTTTCCTGGGAATTTTTTGCAGGTTTCACTCCCCCGCAAATTGGGCACAGCGTTGGCTTCATATCCTCATAATCTTCCGAAAGCGCCATTTGTCTCATCTTCCCAAGATATATTTATAAGGCAAGGGCAGCAAATTAGCTCTAGTGATGACAACGAGGTATTGCTGATGCCGGCCTGATAAACCGGCTCATGACGATAGTCAGAGATGTCTGATATGGCCAATTACTGCCTGAGGCTTGCTGCCGCAATTATTCTGATTCTTGCTGCATCCCTCTTGCTTTTTGGCTGCACACAAAAGAAGCAGGGCCAGGACAGCCCGAAGGGCCAGTGGCCAAATGTCGATGTCGGGGGCCAAGAAGGCGACGACTCTGGAGGCGGCCAGGAAGAAGTCGAAACCAAGGGCCTGTGCCTTGATTCGCCAAACGTGCTTGCCAAGGACTCATGCCTTGTCGCACTTGCGGCAAAGGATTCCAACCTTACGTTGTGCTCGTATATTTACACAACAGAAAAAAAAGACTCATGCCTGAAGAACTTTGAGCAGCTTAATACAAGCTATTGCCTCCAGTACTCAAGCCAGGCGCTCAAGGACGATTGCATATACAATTCAGCAGTAGGGCTCTCATCCATAAATGACTGCAATCTTATAAGTTCAGGGGAAAAGCGGCTTTCATGCCTTGAGGCCCTTGCTCCAGCCTGCGAGTCCAAGCCCACTGAACAAGAAGTGGCAAGGTGCAAGGCCATGAAGCAGGGAAAACCGGAACTGTGCCCTGACGACTCCTGTGTTTTTGACCTGGCAAAAGACAAAAGCGACTCCCAAATGTGCAACTCTATAAATGCAACTCGCGAAGCGGCAACAATTGCTTGCAAATCTTATTCAACTGGAACTGATTATTGCAGCCAGGAGCCTAACCTTGTTAAAAAGGATTACTGCTACGAGCTTTGGGCTGAAAAATCAAACAACCTGACTCTATGCGGAAGAGCAAGCTCAACCTACGGCTATTCGGACAGCTGCTACCTGAACCTGACGCTGTCAAGGAAAGATTACACCGTCTGCCAGGAAAGCTCGGCCCAGGACAAGCGCTATTCCTGCTACATAGAATTTGCCAAGGCCTTTGGTGATTTGTCCCCCTGCGAAGTCATATCATCGGAAACTGCGAAAAACAACTGCTACAACTCTGCGGCATCCTCAACTGGCAGGGCATCCATGTGCAACAACATCTCAACTTATGCCTGGAGAAGAACCTGCTACAGCGGCATAATCCAGTCAGGAAAGCTGCTTGACCTGTTTGACTGCACCCAGGTTCAGCTTGAGGAGTGGAAAGGACGGTGCATAAGCACACTTGCCTATCAAATACAGAACAAGACCATTTGCACATTCTTGCCTACAAGCGAGGTAAATGAGTGCGAAAGGCAGATAGGCTAAGGGGAAAGAGCAGTTTTTTATTGCAGCTGCCTAGTTTTCTGTTTCGTTGCTTTGCCCGGGCTCTTGCGCTGCCTCGGTTTCCGCCCTACCTTCTGTTTTTTCCTGAGCCTCAGGAGAATTTGCGGCTTGGGCTGGCGCCTTTGTGCTGTCCTGTCCTTCA
>VGKX01000007.1 GCA_016866895.1 Candidatus Parvarchaeota archaeon | reverse complement strand
TGAAGGATTTTTAGCCCTGCGTCTTTTCTGCTTAGGCGAAGCGGCTCCATAAAATCTGGCGAGTGTATTTCCTCAAATTCCTTTGCAAGGGAAGCGCAAGAAAGCGTTGCTTGAAGCCTGTTTTCAGAACGCAGCCTTGACAATGCCGAAAGTGCGGAGGATAGCTGGCCTGGCCCGCCGTCAATTAGCACAAGGTCGGGGAGTTTCTCGCCTTCGTCATTCATAGTGTCATCTGTAAGCCTTGCATATCTTCTATATATGATTTCCTCAATGCTTGCAAA
Organism: Candidatus Parvarchaeota archaeon; assembly: GCA_016866895.1. Classification (NCBI taxonomy): domain Archaea; kingdom Nanobdellati; phylum Candidatus Parvarchaeota; species Candidatus Parvarchaeota archaeon. The sequence goes on along the minus strand of VGKX01000007.1, from coordinate 16,938 downwards.
GTCATCCTGCCCTTCAACCGACTTTATCTTGAAGCGCCTGTAGCCTGCCTTATCGGGCTTTCCATTTACAAACCTGGACATTGAGCCGACAACACTTGTTCCAAAAAGATTGGAAATGTCAAAGCACTCTATGACAAAAGGAGGTTTGCCAAGGTTCAGGGACTTTTGCAAAGATACAAGGCCTGCATCAATGTTGCCTGCAGAGTCGCTTAGCACGTTATTCATAAGCAAGCCCATGAGCCTTGAGTGCTCACCTGCCTGCGGCACTTTGACATGGACTCCTTGCCCTGCAAAATTGCAAAGCATCTGGCAGATTTCCTGGCCTGCAGGCTCGCTGACATAGATGTATTTTGGTGGCCTGTTTTTGGAATAATAGGCTGAAAGGAAATGCTCAAGTGGGGTCTTTTCACCATCTGTGACTGCAAATTCATATTTTTTCCTGTCCTTGACAACTCCCCTGACAACATTGAACATTTCAACATTTGCCTTGCAAGAAGACTCAAAAATCGCTATATAATCCTCGTCAAAGCCGACATCGGATTCAAATTTCTGCTCCTCAAAATTGGAACGCAGAACACTGATGGAGTCGCGGTAGTGCCTTGCAGACTCAAAGTCAAGCTTTGCGGCGGATTGCTTCATCCTCTGCTCAAACTCGCTTGAAACCAATTGCGCGTGTTTGGGGGAGGATAGTATCTTTTCAAGGATAGCCATGTTCTTCTGGTACTCGACTTGGCTTGTTTTGCCGATGCATGGAGCATCACAATTTCCAAGATAATACTGGAGGCATGCGGCTTTTGGAAGTGTTTTGCATGTCCTTACCTTGAACATTTTGCGAAGTGCGCCAATTGCAAGAAGGCGCGCGCTTCCCTTTGCATAGGGGCCGTAGACTTTGCCTGCCGGGCCTGTGAACCTGCCTGACTTGTTGCGCCTTGCAAGAAGAAGCCTTGGGAACTTTTCAGAGGTGATTTTCAGGTAGGTGTAGTGGTGGGAGTCCTTAAGGTCGATGTTGAATTTGGGGTAATGGGTCTTTATCAGGTTTGATTCAAGCACTAAGGCTTCAACCTCGTTGCTTGTGCGTATGAATTCGACTGAGGCAATGCTTGTTGCAAGCATTCTTGTCTTATCAGTCATCTGCTCAAAGGCAGAAGAAGAACTGGATGCGGGAAAGTAGGATTTTACCCTGTCGGGTAAATTTTTTGCCTTGCCGATATAGATAATCCTGCCGCCTGCATCCTTGAAGATATAGACTCCCGGGCCTTGCGGTATTTTGATTTTTGAAATGTCAAGCATAAAGCACCTTTTTCAGATACTGCCCCGTATATGAATCCTTGGCCTTGCAGATTTGCTCAGGCGTGCCGCATGCCACGATTCGCCCCCCTCCGCTTCCGCCTTCAGGCCCAAGGTCGAGGATATGATCAGAGGACTTTATCACATCCAGGTTGTGCTCTATAACAAGCACGCTGTTTCCTTTTTCAACAAGCGAAATGAGCACGCTTATCAGTTTTGAAACATCGTCAAAGTGAAGGCCGGTTGTGGGCTCATCGAGGATGTAAACGGTTTTGCCCGTGGCACGCTTTGAAAGCTCGGCTGCTATTTTCACGCGCTGCGCCTCGCCGCCTGAAAGCGTTGTTGCGCTCTGCCCAAGCTTGATGTAACCAAGCCCGACATCGTTGAGGGTCTGAAGCTTTGAGGAAATGGAGGTTATATTTTCAAAAAACGGCAATGCCTCCTCTACAGTCATTTCCAGTATTTCCGAAATGTTCTTGCCCTTGTACTGGACTAGAAGCGTCTCCTGGCTGTAGCGCTTTCCCTTGCATTCCTCGCACAGGACGTACACATCAGGAAGGAAATTCATCTCGATTTTTTTTACTCCGTCACCCTCGCACGCCTCGCACCTTCCCTTTGGAACGTTGAAGGAAAACCAGCCTGCGTCAAAGCCCCTGATTTTTGCCGCCTGAGTTGAAGCAAATAACTCCCTGATTGGGGTGAACATGCCGATGTAGGTGGCCGGGTTTGACCGCGGCGTCCTGCCTATGGGGGACTGGTCAATCTCAATTACTTTGTCAACAAGCTCAAGCCCGTCAAGCCTCTTATAAGCACCTGGCATGGCATTTTCTATGCCAAAATGCTTTTGCAGGGCCTTGAAAAGCACATCATGGACAAGACTTGATTTTCCTGAGCCTGAAACGCCAGTGACGCAGGCAAGCACTCCGAGGGGAAAGGCAACATCGATGTTTTGCAGGTTATTTTCAGAGGCGCCAATTACTTTTAGAAAGTTGTTTGGAGCGCGGCGCTCCCTTGAAAAAGGTATGAACTTGTCACCCCTGAGATATTGCGCTGTGATTGATTCCCTGCATTTAAGCATTTCCTCCAAGGTGCCAGAGGAAACAATTTTTCCCCCATGCACGCCGGGGCCAGGGCCAATGTCCACAAGATAATCCGCCTCGCGCATTGTGTCCTCGTCGTGCTCCACGACAACCAGGGTGTTGCCCAGGTCGCGCAGGCGCTTTAGCGTGTAGAGAAGCTTGGCGTTGTCGCGCTGGTGCAAGCCTATTGACGGTTCGTCAAGCACATAAAGCACGCCTGTAAGGTTTGAGCCTATCTGGGTTGCAAGCCGAATCCTTTGAGCCTCGCCTCCTGAAAGCGTGCCTGCCTCCCTGCCCAGGGTAAGATAATTCAAGCCGACATTTCTTAGGAATTCCAGGCGGCTTTTTATTTCTTTTAGCACTGTGCGGGCTATGTACGCCTGCATTGAATTAAGCCTTAAGCTTGTGAAAAATTCATATGCCTCATCTATTGAAAGCTCTGTTGCCTGGAATATGGATTTGTTGTTTATTTTCACAGCCAGAGCCTCTGCCTTGAGCCTTCGCCCTTCACAGCCCGGGCATTTGGATTCAGACATGAATCTTTGAAGCGCTTCCCGTTTTGCATCATTATCAGTCTCGCGGTAAAGCCGCTCAAGTGTTGGAAGCACCCCTTCATATTTGCCTTCGTATTCCCAGGTGGATGTGGTGGTCTTTGCCTTGTACTTGTACTGGATTTTTTCATCAGTTCCGTACAGGAGAACTTGGAGCTGCTCCTTTGAAAACTTGCCAAGGGGCGTGGTCAGGTCAAAGCCGAATTTTTTTCCAACGAATTTGAGGCCTTCGTAGCGAAAGTGCGCAAAGCTGTTGTTCCAGGGCGCGACTGCCCCCTCAAGCAATGCCTTTGATTTATCTGGAATCACTTTTTCAACATCAAACTCGATTTTCCGCCCAAGCCCGTGGCACACGCCACATGCGCCAAAAGGAGAGTTGAAGGAAAACATGCGCGGCTGCAGCTCTCCAACCGATATTCCGCAGTCGGGGCATGAATTTTTTTGCGAGTAAAGGATTTCTTGCTGCACGGGCTTTTCGCCTTCTTTGGGTTCTTTTGAAGCGTCTTTTGAGGAAGGCTGCACTGATTTGGCAACCACGACAAGTCCATCAGCAAGCCGCAAGGATATGTTCACCGCGTCAAAAAGCCTTGAGCGCTCTTCCTTGGAAACTGTAAGGCGTTCAACAACGATTTCGATGTTGTGCTTGACCTGCTTGTCAAGGCTTGGCTTGTAGTCTTCAAGCTCGACTATCCCCCCATCGACCCTTGCCCGGGCAAAGCCGTCCTTTTTTGCCTCCTCGAAAAGCTTTTCATAGGTGCCCTTCTTGCCGCGCACAAGGGGAGCAAGCACCAGTATTTTCTGGCCTGAAAAATCAGCTATTGCCGCGTCTGTTATCTCGTCTGGGGTCTGCGATGAGATTTTTTTTCCGCACTGGTGGCAATAAACCGTGCCGATGCGCGCGTAAAGAAGCCGAAGGTAGTCGTAAATTTCAGTCACGGTGCCCACAGTGGAGCGCGGGTTTGAGCTTGTGCCTTTCTGGTCTATGGAGATTGCAGGCGAGAGGCCCTCTATTGAGTCGACATCCGGCTTGTTCATAAGCCCCAGGAATTGGCGGGCATATGCGGAGAGTGATTCTACATACCTTCTCTGGCCTTCTGCATAAATCGTATCAAAGGCGAGTGTGGACTTTCCCGAGCCTGACAAGCCAGTAAACACAGTTAGCGTGTTCTTTGGGATTTCCAGATTTATATTTTTTAGGTTGTGCTCGCGTGCGCCCCGGATGATAATTTTGTCCTGCATGGAAAAACCTCAAATGCTAAATGAAAAGTTTGGAAAATGACGACTAGATGATGACTGAATTGAAAGGCTAATTCTTATGGCTAAAGGGTTTATACCAATTGCGCTTAAAAGGCGGGTAGGGGGGGAGTTTCCTGTGAAAGAAGCCGTAATCATCCGATAATTTCAACAATTCCTGTCTTGCCCTCCAGCCTTAGTTTCATGCCTTCAGCCAGCCTGTCGAAATTCCGAACCTGCACAATGCACGGCAAGTTCATCTCGCGGGCGATTATTGCGCTGTGCGCAAGCTTTCCGCCGGTTTTTGAAACAACCCCGATTGCCTTTTTGTAAAGAAGGGTAAGGTCTGGTGAAAAGCTGTCACTGGCTATTATTTTGCCAGACACATCCTTTGCATAATCCTCCTTTTTGCAGACAAATACGCACACGCCTTGGCAAGTCCCTCCTCCTCCAACGCTGACACCGGCCAATGTATTGCCGCTGCCCCGTCCAGTTGAATTATGATTATTGGCATCAGTTGAAAAATCATAAGCAAAGTCGCCAATCCATGAGCCTTTCCTGGCATCGTATGCAAATTGCGAAGGCAAGGCGCTGGCTCCAAGGCTACGTAGATAATCGTGCCCGGCCTTTCTTTTTGCAGCCGTTTCTTTTAGCTCGTTTTGCCTTTCCCCGCAAGCAAGCCGCCTGATTTCATCAAAAGTCAGATGAAAAATCAACTCATCAAGCCCGCTTTGCCTGCCAAGCGCAAGCAGCTGCCTTCGAGACACAAGAAAATGCCGCGCAAGGCAGAATTTGGCATTTTCACGCAGGCGCCAGTGCGGGTTTTTAGGGACCGCAGGCAAGGAAATTTCCTGCATGGCAGGAGGTTTTTCGGCAATTCTTGCCTCGGACAGCTCGTAAATATTTTGTGAGTGGAAACCAAACCTGCCGATAATTTCAAACGGGATATCCGGAGGCTTTTGCACTAAATTGAAGTTTTGTGAGTTTCCAAGCTTAGGCATGCCGTCTTTTTCAAGCATGTTTGAGAGTTCTTCAGCCTCGCACTTTTCCCATGTAGGGGAACTTGGGAGCTTTAGGTTGAAAGAATATGAAAGCGTGGCAAAAAAAGAAAAGGAAAGTGAGGCAAGAGCGCCAGCAATGCTTGAGTCGAATATTGAAAGGTCAAACTCCTTTTTATTGACGTTTTGCTTTAAAAAAGCCCTGGATTCGCAAGCGTGCTTTTCAAAATCAGCAAGCACAAGTGGCGTATTTAGGGCAAGCAAGGCAGTCGATGCCGCAAGCCTGCAAAAGTCAAACGGGGAAGAGAGAATCATGAGAAGCGACTCTGGAGAAAAAGAGGTGCGAAGCTCAAACTTTTCGCAATTCCCACCCCGGTTGCCTTCAGCGGATGCCGTATTTGTGCCTCCTCTTTTTCCACTATTCACTTTTTCGTATTTCTTCCCGATGCCTGCGCCAAAAATGTTCCTCTGTTCCAAATTTTTCAAAAAATACATTCTGCCAGCAAAAAAATGGAGATATGGCACAGGCGGCCTTGTGCCAAATCCGAACCTTTCATAGGCCTGCCAGTAAGGGCCGGCAGGTGTAAAAACATGCCTGAAAAAATCTGCAGTGGCTTGTGTTGGGCAGGAGACTAGGTCGGAGTTTTCTGACATGCCAAACACAAGAAGGTTTTCAGGAAAGCCTAAAGTCGCCTTGATGGCCTGCACTTTGTCAAAGCCGAAGATATCTGCAAATTTGCCATCCATAATTATCAGATTTGGTTAGTTCTTTTGCCTGTTTTGCTGCTGGTATTGCAGGCTTGCTTCAGAAAGCTGCAAAACAGAATCCTTGCACTCTAGCATAATTTCCTGGCTGCACGAGCCCCCTGCCCTGATTGTTAAATTTGAGGAGCAGGCGCTTGGAACTTCGTAAAGAATAGGGCAATAGGTCGCCTGAGAGAAAGCGCTTGGCTCCAAAACGCACTCCTTTTTAGGCTCAAACTCACGCGCAACTCCCCCAGCCTCAACAATGCAGGGCATTTCTGATTGCGGCAAAAGCCAGACTGAAATTGTTGCGGGCTGCTTTGGCACTTGCGCAGTTTGTGAAGCATCAGCTTCAGCCGCTTGTGCATTTTCTTCTGGAGTTGTCTTTTCCTGCTCCGCAAATGACGGCATTGCGCCAGCCTCCTTTTGCATTTTTTTGATTCCAAGAGCGGAAGAATCGCCTTGCCGCTCAAGTGCGTCTAATGGCGCTTGGGGCTGGGTTTCAATTTTATTATATTCAATTGAAAAGACTGCAATCGGGACAAAGACGAGCGCAAATAGGATGGAGGGTGCAGCAATGGGGATTAGGCTTTTGATTGATTCGTTTCCTCCAGCCTTGATTGCACGGTAATCCTTGAGGAAAAGCAGCACAAAGGAAAGAGATGCCGCAAAAACCGAGGCAACGGCAATTTGAGACATGTTCCTTGGAGCAAGCAGAAATGCGCAAAGAAGCATGGAGAGAATGCCAAGAAAAACCGTTGAGCCAAAACCCAAAAGGCTTGACAGGACGGTTGGGAAGGGTTTTCCAAAAAGCCGCCAGTTTGCAGCCCCAAAAACAGCGGCAATGCCTGCAAGTGCGATTAGCGAGTTTGCCAAAAAGCCCGCCAATGAAAGCGAGGCAAAATACACAACCGGCGGCAGGATTACAACCGAATTGGATAGCTGGACAAGGCAAACCGCAAGCAGGAGAAAAAAAGTGAAATAAGGGTGCCTGTCTTGTGCATGATACGTCTTGTTATTGGAGTGCTTTTTTTTCATGGCTAGTCACTGCCATACTTTTCAATTATGTGCTTGAAAAGCTTGTCTGTGCCCGAGTATCCTTCCCCGCAAGTGTAGCCATCAAGGTAATTGCCGCTTTTTCTTATCTCAATAAAGCCGTAAACAAGCTTAAGGCTTGAAGCACAGTCGCCGCCAATGACAAAAGCAGAATCAACGGCAGCTTGCGCTTTCTGCTTGAGTGTTGAGAGTTCAGGCTCTTCAAGGGCGAACATTGAGCTGGATTCGACTCTGCCGCTTTCTGCCCCATAAATGCTCACAATCACGGTGCCGTCAGAAAAAAAATGGAAATCTTTTGTCTCAAGCCCTATTGGCTGGTAATACTGGTGGATGAAAAAATCCTCGCTTGGGGATGATGAATTGAAAGCCTGGCTTGCAGCATCAAACATTTCAAGGAATTGACTTGTGACTGCATCGCCATCGCTGAATTTGTGCGTTTGCCTGCCATCAAAATAAAAGAACTTGTTTTTGTTGGATGTTTTGTCAGGAGTGCCGCCGCCAATTGTGGCAAAGCTTGATGCCTTGCCAAATATTTCCTTTGTCGCCTTCTCGCCTGCCTGCCTTATCTCCAATGCTGGCGTTCCCTGGTAGTTTGGCAAGTCATACTGTTTTTTTAGGATTTGACCGCTTGAGGTGAAAAGATATTCAGTAAAACAGCCGCTGTTTGGGCAGGCACTTTTTTCAAGCACGATTTCAAAGTATTGCAGGCTTGCGTTTTGAGCTGGCGGCGGTTGCGGCGTTGTGCATCCCGACAGGGCAATAAGCAGCAGGGCAAAAAGCAAGATAAATGAACAAAGCGCGAGTAAATGCCCTTTGGCGGCATATGATTTTTGCATGGAGTTGTTGGGGTTTTTGGATTTAAATCCCTTGCTGATTTGTACGGCTCCATGGAACAGCGGGGGAGGGCAAGTGATTGCAAATTTGGGGCATGCCTGCAAAGGCTAGCCCTTTTTGCGCCCTGATACAAGTATGCTTGTCCTGCTTGTAAAATAAGTGGCGTATTCGACGTTGCCATTGTCGCCATAAACAAGACGCTCAAGACCCGATGCCTCGTATGGAGCGAAAAACTTGATTCGCTTGCTTCCATCGGCAGGGGACATTAGCCAGCCAAACATCTGCTGCGTGTTTGAAAACCCCGCTTTCTTTTCGCCCTCTAGACTGCCAGAGCTGCAGCACATGATGACAACCGATGCATTTTTTGAAATCTTTTTTGACCATGCGCCCCTGGTGAAAAGATGTGAGGCGCCTGCATCCTCAAGGCTAAGTGCCACAGGTGTCTGGGTTGTGAAAGCAGATGCGTACTTTGGCATTTTTGCCATCTCGTCCTTGATTTTTATGTTCCCAGAGCCAAGCCACATCTCACTTGAATCGCCATGCCCGCCAAGAACAACAAGGTCGTAAGTCCTCAAGCCAAGGACTGAATGATTAGAATCCAGCACACCATTTTCCAGAAATCTTGCCGCAAGCTCAACATCGGTCCCAGCCTCGCAAAGAGCAATGCAATAGCCCTTGCCAAGCAAGGATTCATAGGTCTTGATATCGTCTGCAAACGAGCCCCAGGGGTCGTCCTTTGCAAGCCCCACAAAAGCCACCTTTTTGCCTTTTGAAAATGCAGCGTCAGTTGCCGTGAGATACGCGCTCTCAAGCACTTTTTCACCGTATCTCTCAAAGTTTGTGATGCCAAGCTTTTCAAATTGCAAAGCCATTGCCTTTGCCATGCTTATTTTTTCAGAATCGGATTTGCACGATTTTATGGTATCGGACATGAATATGGAGAAAAAAGCCGCAAGCTGGTTTGCATCAAATTTCCCAGAAAGCCTTGAGGCTTGGGCTATTGCTTTTTGATTGTTGATATTTCTTGCGACGAATGCCAAAAGTGATGGAAGCGCATCTGCTTCAACTTCAGCTGGCTTGAGCCCTGGTTTGATAGTGCGCATGATCAAGCTCGCAAAATCGCCGTTTGCAAGAAGCGATGCGTATTGCTCAAAATTTGGTTTTTCCACACCGCTTGTTCCGGCTATTTCCCCAAGCATTTCATAAGCCGCTTTTGCCGCAATCAAAAACCCGGAACCCATGGCATTGATATGCCCCATGACCGAAGAGGATGCTTTCTTGTCTGGGAGATTGGCTATTTTCTCAAATAATGAGAGCAATTCGTTGTCCAAAATGCTTTTTTCAAGGTCAACCAGAATTGGGGTACCAGGGCTTTGATTGTCTAAAAGCAGCGCCTTGAGTGCGCTTTGGGCGATTTTCTTTTGTTTTGCATCAAAGCCTGAAAAGGCGTCGCTTATGTCATTTATTCTTTTTATTGGTTTTTGCCCATAAAGTGAAACAGCTGCATGGTCTGGTGGCGCAGTCTCAAGCTCCGTGAACGGGTTGGTGCGCATTTTGGGCTCTTTTTGCCTTCGGCTTGTCCCCATGAGGTAAGTGGCGCATCGCAGGCTTAAATTTCTTTGCGAAGCGCGCCTTTTCTTAGCCTTTACTCGCCGCCGAATTCGCGCTGTTTCTTTTTGCCCTTGGTTTTAAGCGCCATGCTGCCTTTTTCCGACAAAACCCTGGTTATCTCAGCCAAGCGGTCGCGAAGCTCAATTGCCCGCTCAAAGTCCAGCTCCTCACTTGCCCGCTTCATTTCAGCCTCAACATTAATTGCCATTTCACTAAGCTGGCTTGTCGCCATGTGCTTGCCTTCGCCAAGCCTTACTTGCGATTTAGCGATTGCTTTTATTATAGTGCGAGGCGTGATTCCGTGCTCCTTGTTGAATGCCTCTTGCACAGCCCGTCGCCTGTTTGTCTCCTCTATCGCCTGCTTCATGCCACCTGTCATTTGCCCGGCATACATGATTACAGTGCCGTTTGCATTTCTTGCAGCCCGCCCCATTGTCTGTATAAGACTTGTGGAGTTTCTTAAAAATCCTTCCTTGTCGGCATCCAGGATTGCGACAAGTGAAACCTCAGGTATGTCTAGCCCTTCGCGAAGCAGGTTTATTCCTACAAGGCAGTCAAACTCCCCAAGGCGCAACTGGCGTATCAGCTCTGTTCGCTGCAGGTTCTCAACTTCGGAGTGCAGATAGCGGACCCGTACACCTTTTTGTGCGATAAAATCAGTCAGGTCTTCTGCCATGCGCTTTGTCAGGGTTGTCACAAGCACCCGCTCGTTTTTTACAGCCCTCGTTTTCACCTCGTTTAGCAAATCCGCGATTTGGCCCTCAACCTGCCGGACCGAGATGATTGGGTCAAGAAGGCCCGTGGGCCGCACAAGCTGCTCCACAACCTGCGCGCTTGCCGACTTTTCGTAGTCATCAGGTGTCGCTGAAACAAATATCACGTTTTTCTTGAAATAGTTTTCAGCCTCCTCCCATTTGAGAGGGCGGTTGTCAAAGGCTGATGGCAGCCTAAAGCCGTTTTCAATAAGGGCCTTTTTCCTTGAATAGTCGCCCTTGTACATCCCATGGAGCTGTGGAATTGTGACATGCGATTCGTCAATGACAATTAGCGCATCCTGCGGCAAAAAGTCAAGAAGGCAATATGGCGGCTGCCCGGCCGTTCGGTTGTCAAAGTGGCGCGAGTAGTTTTCTATGCCGTTGCAGTAGCCAAGCTGCTCTATCATCTCAAGGTCATACTTTGTCCGTTTTGCAAGCCTTTCCGCCTCAAGGGGCCCAAGGGACGGCAGGGTTTCCTCAAGTTCCTGCCTGATTTGCCTAAGAGCCCTTTGCTTTTCAGAATCCGGGATTACGTAGTGGCGTGCCGGGAAAATTGTGATGTGCCCAATGGTGCGAAGCTTCTCGAATGTGAGGGGGTCAAGAACCGATATTTTTTCAATCGTGTCATCTTCAAATGAGATTCGTATTATGTCACCCGAGTAGCCAAGCGCGACTTCAACAATGTCGCCTTTGGAGCGAAACGTGCCCGGAGTTAGGGAAATGTCATTTCTCTGGTATTGGATGTCAAGGATTTTTTTGATAAGCTGCTGCTTAGTTATTCTCTGGCCGATGCTCAAGTCTGCTGACATGTCCCGCCACTCCTTTGGCGAGCCGATGCCGTAGATGCACGATACTGTTGCTATTGTTATGCAAGGCTCCCCTGACATCAGGTTTGCTGTTGCGGCCAGGCGCATCTGCTCTATTTTCTCGTTCACCTGCGCGGTTTTCTCTATGTAAGTGTCTGTTTGAGGAATGTACGACTCCGGTTGGTAGTAGTCATAATACGAGACAAAATAGCCGACTCTGTTTTTTGGGAAATAATTGCAAAATTCCGAATAGAGCTGGGCTGCAAGAGTCTTGTTGTGGGATATGATAAGCGCAGATTTGCCTGTTTTTGCAATGACATTTGCAATCGTATAGGTCTTTCCAGAACCTGTAACTCCAAGAAGAGTTTGCCTGATGCCAGCCCCACCATGCGAATTGATGGCGTTGATAAGTTTTTCAATCGCCTGCGGCTGGTCGCCTGTCGGCTTGTAGTCTGCACAAAGCTGGTATGACATGTCAGAGCACCTGATAGAATTGCCTGTTTGGAAGGACTTTTGAATTTGGAAAAAGATGATTAAAAGCCTGACTTGAGGTGTTTTCCAGTGATACCATAAGGGAACAGTGCACTACCATGCTCCCTTGAGGTCTTCAACCCTTTAATTGAAACCAGCAAAAGAACTTCAACAGGTGGGCTGCTGACCCCCTTTCAAAACCCCCATTACGCAAGCTCGCATAGTACCTTTCTGAAGTCTTGCAACCATGAGTTGCACTGGAGCTTCGAGCCACCCAAAAGTGGCGGTTTCCATCGCCATTCCCCCACTCCTCGGCCTGGAGGTCGGAGTTTAATAGCGTTTTCCAAATGACCCGAAGGCTCATGCTTGCGCACCCGCGATCTTTCAGCGAAAGATGATTTGAGTTTAGGTGAAAGAACCAGCCATCGAGTAAAAGGCAGTATTATCCAGAATGCGAAAAAGGTGCTTGGAGATGGCGCCCATTGCTTTACTGCGCAGCCTGTTTCTCCTCGCTTATTACGTCAACTGCAGCACCTTTGTTTGAAATGATTCCAATCATGTCAACAGGCGACGAGTCGGAAGCCCACCTGACAAGCCAGACATTTTGATACTGCGCATATGACTCATAGTATTTTGCAGCTGGTTTTGCGTCAGGGTAGTCCTTGATAAAGTCGGCAATGCGCTTCATGCCATCAAACGTATGCGAGGCGATGATGGCCTCTTCTGGAAATGCGATGGGGCATTTTGAGGATGCGGAGCACACCTTGCAGTTTTTGACAATGGTCTCCTTCCAGGTCACAAAGTTAGAGCTTGGGTAATCATAGTAAAAGTGGTACCTTTCAGGGCAGACGCTTTTCGCCCCAATCACTACAGAGGCCTTAATGTTGTAGGATTTTGCCCCCTGCTGCGTTGTTGAGTTTTGGACTATTGACAGTATTTCAATATCGTCTGCCTTGGGGTATTTTGTCCTGGCATCCTCAAGCACGAAATTTTTTGCATCGCTCTCGCTTACCTGGACAGGCCCTTTGGGAAATGCCACTACGAGTATTGCGGCAAGCAAAACAAGCAGGATGACGACGTGATGTGCCTTCATGGTGTTAGATTTAGTGGCACAATATAAAATTGTTGCGGTATTTGGCAGAAATTGAAAACGTGGTTTAACACAAAGCAGATTTGAACCGTCTGCAGTTTATGCTAGCCTTAGCAGATACGCCAGGGTTGGGACAAGAAGGCTGCCCATAAGCCATACTCTTGACACCCCAAAAGCAAATGGCAGGCAGCCAACAAGCATTGCAACTAAAAACACTGCAATGCCGGGAAGGCCATTAATGATAGCAATGGAAATCGCAAGGATTGAAATTATTGCAAGCTTTGTCCCCTTCTTTTCCAAAGCCTCGTTTCCTGCAAGATTCGCTATTTTTCCGGAAAGCTTCACAAGCACAACAATGCTGATGCACAAAGCTGCAACATATGCCGCGGCAAGCACCGGGATTGCGCTTGGGTCATTGAACACAATGCCCCGTGCAACCTCAAGCGCCCCAATCCTGCCCTTCCCTATTGCCGCAGCCGAGGCAAAGGCAAAGACCGTGTGGCTGCCGACAATTGAGCCAATCAAGGCAAGAAAGCCCTCGGCTTCCACAAGCGCGAGAAAAGGTATTGCAAAACCTGCAATCATCGCAGGCGAGGAGAGGCCGGGGAACAGGTCTGCAAAAAAACCAAGCATGACACCGATAAGGACGTATTTCAAAAGGCCTGGCTGCACAAGCCCGCCTTCATTGTGTGCCTTGCCTGGTTTTATGTTGCTATTGCTGAAAAAAAGCCAGCCTGGGGCAAACAGGCCGGCAAACATCGCAAAAAGAGGGTCTGGCATGCTTGCAAAATTTAGAGCAACAAACCCAAAGAACCCGGAAATAATAAGGGCGGCGGCACAGAGGAAAAAGATGCGAAAGTCAAATAGTGCAAGGCTGAAGGCGGCGCTTTTGGTGGAAAGCCAGCCGCCAAATGCCTGTGCCTCAAGCCTGGCTGCCCTTGCATGGGTTGCAAGAAGGAAGAGAAGGCCAAGAATTATTGCCGGGGCAAGAACAGGCTTGATTGCGCCGTACATGACAGGCATGGCAGCTAGGGCAAGGGGGGATAGGATTGCCGATATTATTGTGGATAAGAGAAGCGAAAAGGCGCAGATTCGCAGGGCCTCAAGCCCTCTGCCTTCCAGTGCCAGCCGCTGCCCTGGAAGCGGCAGGACAAGAGAGTTTTCATCTGGAATCCCGAAAAATATCGCAGGCACAAATTCAAAGGCATTGTGGGCCGCAAGCACCGAGATTATGAAAATTGAGATGATGATAGGCTCTGTTGCAATGCCAGATGAGGCAAGGCTTGAGGCGACTGATGCTATTGTGTTTGAGTGGATGCCGGGGATTAGGCCCGACACAACGCCGAGGAGGATGCCAAGGAAAATTGCAAGAAGCAGGGGGAACAATTAGCCACCTTTTCTTATTTGAACATCAGCAGATACCTTTTCTCATATTCCTTGTGGTCAGCAATAAAAAAGACGGTTTTGGTTCTTGATTTATTGTCAATAAGGTACAAGGCCCTGTAATCGCCTATCTCCAAGACCCAGATGTCGCCATGTTTTTTGAGTGTCCTGGATGGTCGCAGATGGCTTAGGGCCTCAAGCTTTTTTTTCACCCTTTCGCGCACAGATTTGTCTAGCTTGTTGAGTGTGGCAAGTGCCTCATCAGTAAGCAGAACTTCGAATTTTCCTTCAGTATAAGGCATGCGATCACTTTTTCGAACTTTTCAAGGTTTGAACAAACATTTGAAACTATTGAGGCCTCAGATACTTGAAATTTTATGCAGCCTTGCCTTGCCGCTTTTCAGCTTGTGCAGTGCCCCCTGCGCATCTTTGAGCATCATTTCCTCTATTACATCCTCCTTTGATTTGACAAGGCCGTATTTGGATGCCAATTCAAGCGCCCCAAGCCTGAATATGTCTGCCTTTGACTTGAAAACGCCAAGCTGCAAAAGCCTTTCGACTGCAAGCTCTACGCTGCCCTCGTATTGAAGCATTGTGGATTTCATGTGTGCTCACCTCGATTTGTTACGTTATTATACAGAAATTGTATATATAAAACTATTGGACTTCTAACTGTGAGAACAGGCACAAAAGTCATTCATGCTTCAAATGATTTGTTCAGTTCCGGAAACTCGACTGGGATGTCCCGAAATTGGTCGATTTTGTAGATATAAGTCGGCTCTACACGCTGGATTATGCCAGAAAACCTAAATTTCCATCTCCTGCACCACAAGCCTTTTCTCAAAGCCGACCAAGTCAACCGTGCCAGATACCTTCACAGGCCAGTCAAGCGAGTAGAGTTCCGGATTTTGCACCCTGGAAAAGCCGGCTTTCATGCAGCCGCTTGAGTCGCAAAGCTCCCCGGTTTTGGAGCCGTAGCGGTCTGTGCTGACTTTGGATACTTTTGCAAGAAGCGATACTTTGGCCCCCTCCTTTAGGGCCTGCGCCTCTTTGACTGAGATGGACGGTGGGTCGAATACAGTAAGGAAAAAATAGAGCAGGATGATTGAGATGAGGCAGGCTGCAGCCGCAAGGGCAACAGTTGTGTCATCCTGCGCCTTTGGGGATTTGAAAATGGCTTCAAGCATGGAGGGCTTTGCTTCATTTTCCACGATTATGCTTGGCCCGTGAAACATTAAAAACAATGGCTGGGAATACAAGCCTTGGTTTCTATGGACATTTTGATAAAAAACGCAAGCGTGCCTGGGACTGGTGGCAGGACTGAAAAAAAGGACGTGCTTATACGCGAAGGGCTGATTTCAAGAGTTGCAAGCTCCGGAAGCCTGGTTGGCGGAACGGGGTGCGAAAAGCTGGATGCAACCGGTAAGATTCTGCTTAGGGGGTTTGCAAACTGTCACACTCATGCCGCCATGAGCCTGCTTAGGGGGATATCTGACGAGTTGCGGACCGAGCAATGGCTGGCTGAAAAAATCTGGCCTGCGGAAAAAAAGCTTGACAGCGCCGCGATTTATGCAGGCTCAATGCTTGCCTGCATTGAAATGATAAAAAACGGCACAACTGTTTTCAACGACATGTATTTTGGCATGGATGCAGTCATGGACGCTGCCAAGGACTCAGGCATGAGGGCAGTGCTTGGCTATGGAATGATTGACCTGAATGATGAGAAAAAAAGGAAAAGCGAGCTTGGGGTTGCACAAGACCTGATAAAAAAGGCGCAGGGGGCGACAGGCGGCCTAATTAAGGCAAGTGTTGCCCCCCATTCGGTTTACACATGCTCTGAAGAATTGCTGGTTGCAGCAAAGGAACTTGCAGAAAAATATGGAGTCAGGCTTCATATCCATTTGTCAGAGACAAGAAAGGAAGTTTTTGAGTGCCTTGAGAAAACCTGGAAAAACAAAAAATTTGCAAAGGGTTTGAGGCCTGCGGAATACCTTGACATGATTGGTTTTCTTGGGAAAAACGTGATTGCCGCGCACTGCTGCTGGCTAACCTTGCGTGAGATAAAGTTGCTTGGAAAATCAGGCGCTAGTGCTTGCCTGAATCCAGTGTCAAACATGAAGCTTGCATCTGGCGGAGTTCCGGCAGTGCCTGAAATGAAACAGGCAGGCCTGAACGTTTGCCTTGGCACTGACGGGGCTGCAAGCAACAACTCGCTTTCCATGTTTGAGTCAATGAAGTTCCTGGCACTGCTTGTCAACAACTCAAGATGGGACCCGACACTTGTCAGGGCCGGCGATGCGCTTTTATATGCAACTGAGGGAGGCTACAGGGCCCTTGGGCTGGACAGCGGTAGGCTGGAGTCTGGAGGTCTGGCTGACTTGATTACAATTGATGCAAAGGCCGCAAACATGAGTCCGCAAAGCAGCATTGTTTCAAATATTGTTTATGCAGGCCATGCAGGAAATGTGTGTGACAGCATTATTGGCGGAAGGCTTGTGATGGAAAACGGAAAGCTCCTCGCAGTTGACGAGGAGAAGGAAATTGAAAATGCGCAAAAGGAGCTTGAGAGGCTGGGGCTGTTGCAACAGTGAGTTGGTTGGCAGGACTGGCTGCTGAAGGTACAGACAGGAACACGGCTGGGAACTGATGCAACAGTGAAGGATTGGGCGGAAGATGGGAGTGGCCACCGCACAAAAAACTCTCATTTAATAAGTGCAAAAAACAATCAATATAGAGTGATACTATGGGAAACGCGGGTAATCGCCAAAAGAGCGGAACAAAGCTTGGTTTTCTTGCAATATTGGCTTGCTTTGCCTTACTGCTTGTCTTTGGTTGCACAAGCAACCTGCCTGCGCAAATGAAAAACAATACAACTAATACGAATTTGACTGATGCAAATTATTCACAGGGCGTTGAGCCAGTGAAAATAAAGAACCTGCCGCAAGGCCAAATGGAAAAGCTGGTTGCAGCCCATAATGATTTTGGCTTTAGG
Organism: Candidatus Parvarchaeota archaeon; assembly: GCA_016866895.1. NCBI lineage: Archaea > Nanobdellati > Candidatus Parvarchaeota > Candidatus Parvarchaeota archaeon. The sequence goes on along the minus strand of VGKX01000007.1, from coordinate 48 downwards.
ATGATGAAGCTACTTACAAAAAATGAAAGCGGGAAAAACGTTTTCATT
>VGKX01000006.1 GCA_016866895.1 Candidatus Parvarchaeota archaeon | reverse complement strand
CCCATATTAACACGTTATATGCCCGCGTAAAATAAGTATAAATACTCTTGTCCCTATGAATAAATATATACAGATAGGCACATTTTCTATATAGAAAATATATAGTAACAATTATTTTGCCAATTTGTCTTACTTTAATTTCTGCCTTCTTATAATCGCAGCAGCCTCGCCAGGTGGCATTGAGTTCATAACGCTGCCGCAACCTATTTCAAACCCAGCCCAGTTGGAAACCCTGGGCATGATTTTTGCCGCCATCAAAAATCCGTCCCGCTCATTTTTGTCGGCGCTTTGGCTTGGCGAGAGCAAGTAGGCAATGTTATACGGGGCAAAATCCGTGGCCCTGTCAATCTTATAAAGCACGGTTTTCACTGCATTGGCAAACAGTGCAAAGTCCGCATCCACAAACTCGCCAAAGCCCCCCAAATCGGCTTTTGGGGCAACCCAGGTTTCCAAATGGAACAGGGAAGTTGGAGGGCAAAAGGCGACAAAGTCGGCATTTGAATAAACCGCAAGCTTTTTTTCGCGCTCCCATCCCCTTATCAGGCTTTTGCCAAAAGCGGCGTGCTTTCTTGCCTGGCTTGGCACAAAGCCCATGGAGACTATTTGCGAGTGCGTGTGCTCAAGTGATGCGCCTGCCGCGCCGCCCTCGTTTTTGAAAACAATGGAGTATTTAATTCTCCTGTCCTTCTGGTGGCAAGCAACCCTTGATGCCATAAGGCGATAATAATCCTCCCAACTTTTATCATCTAGCTGCGAGACGGTTTTCCTGTGGTCTGGCGTTTCAACCACAATTTCGTGGTAGCCGTAGGCATTTGCCCATGAAGGCCTAAGCGCCGGGAATTTGTTTTCAAAGCAGCGCATTGCCCAGCCTGAGTTGTTCTTGCCATGCCTTAGACTGTGGCCGCTTTCAGCTGCGCCAGCAGGAACTCTTGCAATTTCCGGGGGTGTCAAATGCTCGTTTCCAGGGCAAAAAAAACAGTTTGCAGGATTTTGCGACTTCTCAACCTTTTTTGCACGGGGCAAATGCGTTGAGTCGTGCGGCCTTGCGGACCGAAGCCTTGTAAATACGACCTCGCGGCCAAGCGAGTCGGTTTCAATGTAGTGCTGCTCTGGAATCATGCCATCTTCACCGCCATATTGCAAGATAACTGCCCAATCTGGTTCTAGGATGCACCAATCTAATAATCTTATACCTATCCTTCAGATATATGCCTCAACACTTTTCCTGTCCTTCAAAGCCTGGGCCTCAAATTTTCTTGCAAGGTGCGTCAGCACCCCTCCTCCCCTGCCGACCATTGTCTTGCGCTGCCTTACCTTGAGGAAAACAGGGTAGTTGACAGCCTCGCCCAACAGTATGCTATCCCCTGTTCGCAGTGTTGTTATTGCGCGAAGCATGTGCTCGTCAATGCCCTCGCACGAAGTTTCTATGTTCTTCAAGTCGTTTGGGTTGACAATCCTCAGAATGATGCTAGAGTTGCATTGCGAAAGGGCAGTCACCGACAGGTGGACTGGCCGCTGTGAAATCAGGCAAAGTGAAAAGCCGAACTTCCTGCCCTCCCTGGCTATCTTCTCAACTATCTGCTTTGCAACCGCGCTTCCCTTCCTTGCCTTCTCGGGCGCAAAGTTGTGCGCCTCTTCAAGCATCATTACTGTTGGCGCCACCTGGCCGCAGCGGATTTTTTTGAAAAGCCGCGTTGCAAAATATTGGACTATTATCTGGCGTTTTTTCTGCGAGTCTATTCCAGACAAGTCAAACACGCAAAGCCTTCCGGGCCTTGCAATGGACTTTATCGAGGGCTGGCCTTGGGCGCCTATCAATTCCAGCCTTCTTAACTTGTAAAGCCAGGGAAGCAGGCTGGACTTTATGTTATCCCTTGCCCCGCTCCTCTCCACTCTTCCAATCAGCTGCTCCACTCCTTCTTTTGCCTTTTTTGTCTCATAAAGCGCGGCTTCAAGCGTGTGCATTGCAACCTGCGTAATGCCAGGGTACCAGCTTTGAATCATCCCGGCGCTAACAAATCCAAGCGGGATTTTTATCTCGCTGCCACGGACAATCCTTGCCTGCCTTGCAAAATCGCCGCTTGAAAAAGTTGCATACTCCCCGTGTATGTCAAAAACAACCACGGCAAGCCTCCCGTGTTCGGCTTTTCTTGAAAGCAGCTCCTCTATAAGAACAGATGCCAAATGCGATTTTCCGGCCCCAGACATTGCAAGTATCGAGAGGTGCTTTGAAAGAAGCCTGTCAGCCCCAACCCTTGCCTCAAGGCCTGAATTTGCAACCTGACCCAGAACAAGGCCCGCGTCTTCAAGACCCAAAAAAGTTGCAAGCTCTTCTTTTTTCGGGCAAAAAACCTGGCAGCCCGGGGAAAGCGGCGTTTCAGGCCTATGTATTTTCCCCTGCTTTAGTAGCCCAAGCACCCTGACAGTTGCAATCCTGTACTCCCACTCCCCAACAGGAAGGGAGTCGGTTATGAGTGCAGAGTGCGAAAAGTCGCTTACTCCCTCCGCCTTCTCAAAATACTTGTTTGCGCAATGGATTTCAACAACCATGCCGATTAGCTTGCCACCTTCGCAATCCGCACCTGCAAACTGGCCTTTTCTTGCAGTCCCCTTGACAAGAAACTGGTAATACCCGGTGTTTGGCCCCTGCGGGCTTGAAACTACAATCCCTATCGGCACTTCAGTTTCCATGTTGAAAACCCAATTCACGGCTTTTGCCTGATTCACGGCTTGCCTATTGAATATGCACTGCTTACCTAAAAGGCCTTTCGTCGCGCACTTTTTTTGCAGCCCCAGTTGCCCTGCCAATTTCCATTTCAAGAATGCCTGCCTCGGCCTTTCCTGCCGCTGCAGCCATGTCGGCCTCAATCAAAACTGGCGGATAAGGGAATTTTTTTCCTGCCTTGCACATGAAGGCAATCCTGGCTGCAATACTGTCCAGAAATTCGCTGCCGCAAGCCTGAGCGCCTGCAAAGTCCAGATATTCAATCCTGTAAACAGGCGCATGTTCCCATATCCTTTGGTAATATACCCTGATTTTGTCGCCAAACTCCCCAAAATCTTCAAGTATGGGGTGCTCTTTTGGATTGGCTGCATAAGGCAGTGCAACCGTCCGCTGCGCCTCTCCAAGCACGCTTGAAAAAAGCTGCACGTCCCCAATCCTGTCAAGCACCGGAAGCGGCACTCCGGAGCTCCTGATTGCCTCCACAAACCTTCTGCCACGCGAGTCCTTTGAAAACCCGACAAGACATATGCCTTTTTGCCTGCAAACGCTGAATAGCTCCCTGTATTTTTCCACAAGCATGCCGTAAAGGTACCCAATCCTTGAGTCCTTTGCCGGCCTGTCTGAAACAAGTGGAACAAGCGAGCCGTCAATCAAAATCATCCCGGGCTGGCAGCAGCCCTTCCCATCAGCGCTTTCCTCCTTTGCAATCCTTAGCGCCAGCCCCATCTCTTCAATCAGCCTGCAAAGGGAATTCCTTGCCGCAACTTCACCGTAGTCCAGGCCTCCGTCTGCCTTTACAACAAAGCCGGGGGTTTTTGACGGGATGTACCTGTGCGAAAAAAGCCGGCCGCCCCTATACTCAAAAATAACGCCTGCCGGCCTTATTGCGACAATGTCCAAAAAGCGCAATGTTGCAGCCACAACCCCCGAGTCAACCGCCGCAACGCAAAAATCAGCCCTGCTTTCCTCGACTTTTTCAATAATGGGCCTTGCGTTTTCTGGCCCTTCGAGCCCAAGCTTTCCGTTAAGCTGCCGTATCGAGTCTGCGGCGCTTTGGCACGCCTCGCTGAGGCTTCTTGCAACCTCAAGCGCATCCCGTATCTCGATTTTCATCAGCAAAAATTGGCCAGAACACGCATAAAAATCTTACCAAGCCTATATTCCAGTGATAATGCAAAATAATACAAATCAATCCAATACAAATCAACCGCCGGTTTGGCAATAATTATAGGTGCATTTAACATGGAACTCAAGCAGGTGATAGTGGTCAGAAACGACCTGGGGATGGGCAAGGGAAAACTGGCTGGGCAGGTTGGGCATGCAGCAGTGCTTGGCTACATAAAAGTTTTGTCAAAAGACAAAAAGACTGCAAAAGCCTGGGAGGACGCCGGGCAGAAAAAAATAGTCGTCAAGGTGGAAAACGAGGCTGAATTTTTTGGCCTGTATGAAAAAATGAAAAGGGCCGTGCCCTGCGCCCTTGTGCAGGATGCCGGCATGACGCAGCTTGCCCCTGGCACTGCAACCTGCTTTGCGGCAGGCCCCTGGAACGCGCAGGAGATTGACAAGTTCACAGGCGAGCTGAAGCTTCTCTAATCAAACAGTTTTGGCTAGCTCATTTAAGACCTTTTCAATTTCCCTTGCTGTTTTTATCGCTTCGCCATAGTTTAATTCATCAATTATTTTATCCCCTACTCTCTTTTTGAGCTCTTCGAGTGCAAGTGCCTTTCGCTTGAACGATTTTGCCGCACTTGCAAGCAGCACATTAAAATTGTCAGTGTTGCCCTCAATATCAAGTTTCATCAGAATCGCAAGTTTCAAACTTGCAAAAGATTCTGAAACAACTGCATCCAGGAAAAACCTGCCTTCGCTTTCATATTTACTAATTAACTGTACAAGCGAAAGTTTTATTGTCATTTTTGGCTTTGCCGAATTTGCTGTTTTATTAATAAAATGCAGCCTTTCCAAAAATGTGGAGAACGCCCTTGCTATCTGGTTGTGGGCATATAGCTCTGAAACATCAAGCTGCTTAACACATGAAAGCCTTGTGTGAATGGCTTTAATATCAGGTGTGGCAAGCTTTTCTCCCCTGCCAACCCCCTGCATAAAATAAATCGGGCTGTAGCCTAAAGGCGGCAGTGGGTTGCTGCTTATACTGTATATATAATATGTTTTTGCAAGCTCGAGATTTCCGGTTCTCTGTTCCATTCTTGCATGCGGAAGTATTGAAGCGGGAAGAAGGTCTGGTAAAAACGCTTTGTTAAAGGTGTTATTCCTTTCAAGCATGACAGCCCCAACTTCAAGCTGTTGTTCAAGACTCTTTGCGCTTGCTGAAAATGGTTTATTATTAAGGGCTTTATATATGACCTGCTTGTTCATGGGCACTATTTTTTGTGAACTCATGCAAACACCGCACTATTCTCTTTTCACTCACATTATAGCGCGGGCTCCCTTAATATAATTTTCCATTAAATACGACAATCACGATTCGCTATTTTTTCAGCGAGCCGACGTTGTGGATGAATTTCATCCCGGTGCTTTTGCCTGCGTCAATGACTCTGTGTGTTATGTTCCAGCCATGCATTACAGTCATTATGGCGCCTTGGGCAGGATACACGGCAAGCACTTTGAGAAGCAGGTGCCTCTCGGTGTGCGTGCTTGGAAGCTCCTTTTCCGGTATCCGGGGCAAAAGCGCAAGGGACACAGAAAGCCTCATCACAGTTGAGGCTATGAAAATTACGGGAATCGCGGCAAAGCCAAACAGCAGCGAGTTCCCAATGCTTGAAATGGCAATTCCCCCTGCAAGGCTGCCTGCAGTGTACAAAAACCCGTTGAAAAGGTTGTATTTAGAAACATATGAGGCTCGCAGCTCCCTTGACACGGATGAGAGAAGATAGTTGAATGCGCAAAGGTCAAAGCCGGCCCAGACAAAACCGGAAAATGCGTTGAAAATCAGGATGTGGTAAAAATCCCTTGACAAAAGCCAAATTGCAGGGACCAATGCGGCGCCAACGGAACAGACTGCAAGCACCTTCTTGTTGCCAAACCTGTCAATCATGGAGCCCCAGTAAGGCAGGCTTGCAACCTTGACAATTATTGCAACCGCACTTACAAATCCAATTCCCGCAAGGTCAAAGCCGAGGCTTTGCAGCATGTATGGCGTGAAAAACGGGGAAGCAACCTGGGTGGCAAAATTCATCAGGCTGATGAAAATCAGGAAAGTCAGCTCTTTTTTGTATGCAGGCAGCAAAAACAGGTGCTTGAGGTGCACTTCGTGCATCATCATTGGGCGAAACTCCGGCTCACTCACCTTGTTGTGGAAATAATATGTCAAAGCCCTTGCCAAAAATGCTGCAAGAAAAATAAGTGCAAAGGCAATCCTGACACCTAGGCTTGCACTCAAGTCCCTAAGCATTATGCCTGCTGCAAAAGTGGAAACAAACAAGGCAAGGTTCATGAGCCTGTTCCTTGAGGCAAAAAAATGAGGCCGCTGGTTTTCCGGCACCAAGTCTGCAATCCACGAGGCCCAGGCTGGGTTTACCATAAGGCTTATCCCAACCCCAAGTGAAAACGCGCCAAGCATTACCCAAAATGAAAGCTCCCCTGGGTAAAACATGGTTGCGGCAACTGCAAGCCAGCTAATTGACTGCAAAGCCACCCCGCCAAGCACCATTGCCTTTCTGCTGCCAATCCTGCGCATGAGTGGAAATGAAAGGAACTGCAAAAGCGAGCCTATGAACTGCGGAATGGCTGAAAGCAGCCCTACTTGCAGCGCCCCGGCACCATTTAGTATGGCAGCCGCTGGTATGTAGTTGTCGCCGATGCCTGCGCTGACTGAAAAAGCAACCCCGTCGTAAATCGAGTTGTCCAAATCTTTACTGGTGCCTGGTGGATTTTGTCTATCCCTTCTTTCAAGACTAGGTTTTTTTGATTCTACTTCCATAATCGGGTCGCTATTGTATTAAGCGTGCAGAATTAAAAATATCTGTGAAGCTTTATTCATATTCTGCCTGCGCTTATAGCTTTAGCCTATCCACATTGCGTTTTATCTGCTCGCGTATAAGTTTTATCGCAGCCGCCTTAATCTTATCACCATCGATATCTTTGAATTCAAATACTTGCACTCGCGCCTCCGCGTATCTATTTGTTTTTCCATCCGAATAGGCTAAACAGTACCAAGGCCTTATGTTTTCGTACCAAAATCTGTTGAAACTCACATCCCAATATTTTTTTATGGTTCCTTTGTTTACTAGCTGTTCGCACGCATCCTCGATGTATTTTTCTACTATCTCTTCGATTTTCCACGCTTCAATAATCTCATTCAACTCCCTTACTGGTGTCTCATGGTAAAGTGGCACAAATGGAGTAGGTCCATTTAAAGTCAGGACGCCATTTCTGAGTTTTTCTACTCTATACATCGGCCACTTTCCTTTAGAGGTTTCATAGATTTTGAGCCTTTCTGCACCAAATTTATCCACAAGCTTTTCACCATAAAAATTTATCCACCAGCTGTTCGGATACTCCATGCTCTCAATTATCTTATCATCAGGCACAACCTCTGAACGTGAATACCAGTGCCAGCCTATGCCATAATTAGGAATCATGCCAGGTGCATTCCAAACCGTCTTTGCGATATCTATGAAATTATTGCTTCGCTCAATGCATTTTTCCTTTGGATCATTCTTATTCAGCCCTTGCGAGCGGTTTGGATCAAAAAAACTGTTTAGAGCTACAAGTCGTATTTCCCAAATCTTTTTTTCAAAAGTTTTAGGCATTATCTGGAGTTCAAACCACATTCCTTTGCTATCAAACTCAGCAATGCCACCTTCACTTGATATAACCTCTATCGCCTGTTCTACTGAGCATTTCTCCTCCAACTGCCCAGATTTGTATGACATCAACCGGCCATTGAATTTATGCCCTTTGTCTTCTAGGCTTTTTATTGCATTTGCTACAAAAGACGTTTCTTTCTGATTTGGCTCAAAGCAAAGCATCACCAGAACGCCATCTCCACTAATTGCAATCACCTAACTTATCTGGTTGGCCTTATTAATTAATCCTAGTGCGCAAATATCTCTCTTTATGGACAAAACACGGTTCCATTCAATGATTGGAACGGCTCTCTGAAATCAGAACTGAATTAAGAACATTTTTCTGGCAGCAGCCACTCTTCACTGGAAATCTACTCCCTGCATCCTTTATAAAGCCTAAAAATTGCCAGTTTTTCTGGTGATTGGAATGGCAATGAAAATACAGGTTGACAAGATGACATTTTTGGAGCTTGGAAGGGTTGCAAAACTTCTTTCTTCCTACAAAACAAGGATAACCAAGATAGCTGACTCCACATACCTAGAATTCGAGAAAGCAGGATACATGCAAGGCCAGACGTCGGCTTTCCAGGAGTCGGTTTGCAACCTGGCTCCGCAGGCAAGCCTGCTTTCTGTCGAGCGCATCAGTTTCTAAATTGAGAATGTAGTGGGAGCGGGATTGCATGCAAGCCATTTGAGGACTCAAGATGAAGGCACTTCTCATTTGTCGGCTCTCATGGCGAATATCAGGATTGGCTGGGGCTATTGATAATTTGATTAATTTTTCTTTTCTGTCTCTGCCTGCTTGGAATCCGCACTTTTTGTGCTAAAACTTTCCTTGACGCCAATCTCCTCGATTTCGGGCACGAATTTTTTTATCCCGTCAATTAAAAGCCTCTTTTTCATCTCATACTCCTGCATGTTTTCAGGCTGGGAAAACTCAAGTGTGAGCTTCTTTTCGTTCTTTTCATCAACAGCCGCCTCGCATCTGATGTTGTTTAGTTCCATGAGTGCTGCAATCTTCTCAATCGGGGCTGACAAAACCTTGTCAAGCCGAAGCTTGTATCTTATCCTCTCTCCTGCAAGCGGGTGGTTGAAATCAACAAGCACTCTTCCGGAAGTAACGCTTTTGACAAGTGCAAGCCTCCCATCAATCTCAAGTGTCTGCCCTGGCTGCGGCATCACGTTGTTTTTTTTGAACGTGGAAAGCGGGACAATCCTGACTAGCTGCTGCGACTTGACGCCAAAGGCATCTGTGGGCTCAAGCTCAAATTCCCTCATTTCCCCCTCCTTCATTGTGGCAAGCTGCCTTTCCACTCCAGCCATCAGATGCCCGTTTCCAAAGACCGCAAGGGCTGGCCCGTACTTTCCGTTGGGGTCAAACACTCCGCTGGCCCTTGCATCCTCCTCAAACGTGGTGTCAAATATCGCGTTTGAAGAAGCTGCATAGCCGCTGTAGCTTATGCGGACAAAACTTCCCTTGGATGGATTCTTCCCACTGCCATTTCGCTCCTGAGCTATAACCATACAATATCACCAAGCTTATAAATCTGAAATCACAATTACTAATGCCCTGACTTGCTATTTGTAGCAATTAAGCTATCTGGAAAGCAGCTATTTTATGCGCATGTCAATTTCTTAAATGTATTGAAGAAACCAGCCATCCATCCAGTCTTTTGCAGCCCTGTTGAATACCTAATCCAACTCAAATTCATGGGTGAAGTTTATGGACATTAAAAACCAACTAAGACAAAACGGCCTTAAGATATTTGTTTTCCTGGTCATTGGCGCCTTTATTTTTGAGACAATCGCCCTTGGTTTTCTTGGGGGAAGCGCCAGCCAAAACAACCAGGGCCAGGCATCCCCAGCCCCCGGCGAAGGCAAGCCACAGGTTATTACAGGCACAATAATTGCAAACGGGACGCTTTCCTCTTTTGACGCGGTGCTTTATGTGGCCGGCCCTGACATTGAAAAAGCCGCAAAAATTAAAGATGCCCTTATAGGGCAGGGCATTGCCACTTATGCCGTAATTCCTGACAACAAATCAATGCTCATCAATCTTGTTTCATCGTCAAAGCTGCAGGAGGCGTCACGGGCATTTTCAGGGATTAATGTCACAACCTTTGCCAAGGCGCAAATTGAGTTTTCCGGCACCCTCACACTCAAGTCTTCAGACGGCCAGGCCCATGAGGTAATCCCATCTGGCATTTTCCAGCAGTTCTCCCCAAGGTTCAGGGAAGGGGATACAATACCGCTTAGTTTTAGCGCAGAGGCGCAGCTTGTTCCAACAACCGGGCAGTACCAGCTTGCAAGGTTCGGGCAGGTCTCAATCATGCCGCAAAGGGTTGTATTTGAGACAACACTGCCAATCCTTCTAACCCAAGGCTCAAGTGTGGTTGCAAAGGTTCCATTTGAATCGCGCACGCGGGTAAAGCGCAGCGAGCTTGAGGCAAATCTTTCAGACACTGGGGCACAAAACATCAAGTACTCTCCAAAATCATATATTGAATTTTCTCTGCCTGCCTCGGCACAGCAAATCGCCCAGCTGCAATCAGCCAACCTTTCATATCTTGCATCCATTTCTGCGGATTTTGCAAGCGTCCAGGATTCGTTTATAGACAGGGAGCAGGCTTCAAACTCGCTTTCCTCACTTGGCCCAGTTTTTCCAGATTCGATTGTAACTTTTGATTTGGAATCAAACTTTGCCGCAACAATGCCGGGCACTAATGCGACAGATGAAAATCAAACGTCCTCACAAAACCAGGGCGAGGCAATCGTTGCGCTAACCAACTATCTGCAGTCCGCAGGCATAAACGGGGCTAAGGTAGAAACGACAAACAAGGTTCTTGTTGGCTTGTCTGGAAAGTTCAATGCCTCAGATGGCAAAGCCTATGAAATTTTCCAGGGGCCAACAAACGCCACAGTGCTTGCCAACACGCAGCTATTCACTTTGCCTGTGACAATAGACGCCCTGGCAGTCTCAGACCAGATACTGCAGATAAACAGCGTGAAGGCAGTTAATTATCCTGCCACCTAGCCCGCCACACAAGCAGAAAATGATTATCAGTATATCATTACTGTAAGAAGCAGAAGGCAGCTTTTCAAGCCCTCCCCTGCAGCGGCGCTCTAATTTTCCGCCTTAATATTTTTCCCAACCCAATCCCAAACCTGCATGTTTATACCCTCAAGCCATTGTGCAATTGATTGGCCAGAAGTCCTGCCCCCTGCCGCTATGAACACTGATTTTATTTTTTCAAGGGGCATCATGCTGATTATTTTTTTCACCTGCTCAAGCATCGCGTAGGCGAAAGCCTGCTTCTCCTGTGCACTTTGTCCTGGTGCGACCATATTGTTGAAGCTGTGCATCAGGTCATATAGAAGCGAGCGGAAGGGCAAATCCAGGCGCAACTTATCGTCTATGTTTTGCCTTGCCCCAAGCCCGGCCATTATTATCTTCTGCATTGTTTCAGGGGGGCTATGACTTTCTGCATTGGCGGATGCGTCAAGCTTAATCTGAATCTGCGGGATGCCGGAGTAGTGGCTTAGTGCTTTTTGATAAATCCCTTTGTGCATTGTGCCAAACCTGACTAGGACCCTTAGCGTTTCCTGGCCTCCAATTTTCGGGGCTATTGACTTTGCATCTTCTTGGTATGTGCTTATATTGGCAATTATGCCCCGATGCCTTTCCAGGAAACTTTGGGCAAAGATAAATTCAGCCTTTAATTGCAACTTTGCCGCCTCCTCCAAAGATTTATTGTAAAGCGCCTGCACGGCATTATTTTTCATAGTGACATATTTCGCCATGCTGTCCTTGTGAAACGGCCTTTCATGAGCTTCAAGCGGGAACATCGAAAGCCCGTTATCAATCAGAAACTCGGTTTCCGCCAGGTTAAACTGAACAGTTCTTTGGTCGGCATTCCTGCTCAACTGCCCAAGTATCGCTTTTTTTAGGCCTGGGTTGTGCCTGGCTTTTTTCATGTCGGCAGCCATACGCATAAAGCCGCCGCTTGCCCTGATCTGCTTTGTCGTGTAGGCGGCTTCGGGCGAATAAAGGTGCGGTTTAAATTCATTAATCAGCTTGGCGGTTTTCTCAAAATCAGCTGCAGTCCTGTGGGGGCCAAACTGCATGAGGAAAATTACGTTATTGGCGCCATTTCCAGATCCGCCACAACCTGTTCCATTCCCCTTAGCGGCTATTTGCATACAATACTTTATTTACACATATTTATATACTTATCCACACATCAGCAGCCCAATTGCCAGGCTGCAACACTGCCATTCTTTTGGCAAAATCAGATTTCCCTCATGATGCTCTCAAAAAACCCCCTGTCCTTTGGGTGTGTCAAAAATGCAGCCACTTTATCTTTCTCAACAAAGCGGGCTTCCGGATTTTCGGGGTCGGTTGGCCTGAGAACCCTGCTTTCATTATCGCCTTCCTCCCTTTTCAGCCTGAATAGGAACATTGTTATCGTCTTTAGTTCTGTCTTGTCCTCCCCTCCAAGCCTGCCAATCTTGTAGCGCGAATATGTACCAAGCTCCCGCACAAGCTCAAGTGCTTGCTGCTTTATGCCAGACTCCTCCTCAATCTCGCGCTTTGCAGCAGACAGTTCACTCTCTCCAGGGTCAATATGCCCCTTTGGAAGCGACCAGGAGGTCCCATGCTGGCTTACTACAAGCACACGCCCTTGCCAGTCAAGCACCACGCCGCCTGCCGAAAATGTTTTTTTTGTTTCCATTGAACTACCAAAATCAGCCCAGCGCCTTTTTTCAGGCCTTGTCAGTTCCCATTATCGATTTTATTTTCCAAATCGCGTTGTTGCGCTTGACAAATTCTGCAACTGCTTTTGGAACATAGTGCCTCCACTCTTCCCCCGTGGTTTCAAACATGAGCCTTCTTATCCTTGTGCCCTCAAGCGTTTCCCGTGCGAACATGTGGCTGCTTTCAACCTTGTAGCCTGCATCCTCGAAAAGCCGCTTTACAAGTGGGTTGTTTGAAAACACGATATCAAAGCTTGGCACAAGCGACTCAATGTGGCTGACCCAAAGTGCGTTGTTCTGGATGTCTGGAACTGACAGGATAATGCAATTTTTTCCCACGCCTTCGTCTGTCAGTGCCTGGTGGAGCATCTCAATTCTCTGCCCCACTGTGAAAGGGTCCTGCGGCTCGTAGGATTTTTGCGAACTTCCCACAAGAACTATGAGCCTCTTGCACTTGCCAAGCGCATGCCTAATTGCCTTCACATGGCCATTGTGCACTGGCTGGAACCTGCCTACAAACAGCCCATCTTTGTATCCGTTATTGTCTTTCATTTGTACATCCCCTTTTCTGATTCCCTTGGCCTGCTCACCTTTTTATAGTTTATCGGCAAATCCCTTTTCGTGGCGCGCCCTATTTTCAAGACTCAATTTTCCATACTGCTTTTTGCAGCGCTAATATTGGCCTTTCTGTTTTTTGGCTGCACGGGAAATGACGGCCAACCTGCCAAACCTGCACCTATATCAAATCTTGGCGGAATCCAGCTTGCTTCAGTCAAGGCGGACCTTGTCATGTACCTTGACATGGAAAAAACAGATTCAAGCCAGGGCCTTTACCAGTTTGCGGCAAATATCAGTGGCCAGTCTTTTGAAAAGTCCCTTTCCCCAATTCGGCTTGCCACAGGCATTGACAGAAGAAAAATTAGCTCTCTAGTCTCAGTCTTCAAGAATTCTGACAAAACCTACAGGGCAATCATAATTGACGGCTCATTTTCGGTTAATGAAAACCTGCCGCCAATGTTTTCAGACTCGCAGTCGGATTACGGCGGCATCAAGCTTTACTTTTTCGGCCAAGGGCAATCCCAAACAGCCCTTGCAATCCTCGGCTCAAAGACAGTTGTGGCAGGCTCGCCCCAGGCAGTCAAGGACACTATTGACACCTATCTTGGCTCAAAGCCGTTTTTCAGCTCTGCGCGCATGGCAGTTTTTTCAAAAGTGCAAAAGGGCTCATTTTTTGCCCTTGGCTCAAAGCCAAGCCCCGATGGCGACCTGTTCCCAAATTCGCAGTTTTTTGCCTTGGGCGCAGTGCAGCCAAACAAGGGAGAAGATAAAATAACTATCGTTGGTTTTGCCCAATTTGAAGACGAGGCGGCTGCAGCCAGAGGCTACAGCCACGCATCCTCATCAGTCGGGCAAATAAGGGAACTTTCTTCACTTTTGGGGTCCAACTCCCAGCTCAACAGCATTCTCTCAACCGTGGAATTTGAAAAAGACGGCGCCATGGTAAAGGTTTTTGCCTCAGGCACTTTTGACCAATTCATAAGCGCAAAGGAGGAGCTTGGTGCAAAGGCAATACCGGGGACGTGATAATCGGCCAGGAAGAGGGAAAACTGCACAAGAATAATCAATATAAACTAGCTATCGGCCCAATCATTATGTAACTGAATATAGGAAACTAGGAAACTAAGAAACTGAATATAAGAAACGGTCACGATAATTTGGCTTGCCAGGGTGATGTTATGAAATATGTCAAATGGTTTTATGAGCTTGACAGGTCCAGCCTTGCTGCGGCCGGGGGCAAGGGGGCAAACCTTGGCGAGATGACTAAGGCAGGCTTTCCAATCCCCCCAGGCTTTGTGGTGACTTCAAACGCATATTTTGACTACATAAAGGCAAATGGCATTGACAAAATCATCAGGGAGGAGACCGAAAGGCTTGACACATATGACTCAAGCAAGCTTGCCCACGCATCCGAGACAATAAAGCTTAGGGTGCTTGGCGGCGAAATCCTCCCGGCGATAAAGGAGGAAATCAGGGAGGCTTACAGGCAGATGAAAAACGAGCCATATGTTGCCGTGCGCTCCTCTGCAACAGCCGAGGATTTGCCAGAGGCTTCGTTTGCAGGCCAGCAGTCAACTTTTTTGAACGTGCGGGAGGCAGACCATGTTGTCCAGGCAGTAAAGGAATGCTGGGCGTCGCTGTTTGAGCAGCGCTCCATATACTACAGGACTGAAAACAAGTTTGACCACCTCAAGGTGGGTCTTGCCGCAGTTGTGCAGGAAATGGTGCAGTCGGAAAAGGCCGGCGTGATGTTTTCAGTCGACCCTGTAAGCGAGGACTACAACCTTCTTTCAATTGAGGCTGCATTTGGGATTGGGGAGCTGGTCGTGTCAGGCTCAGTCACACCTGACAACTACATTATCTCAAAGCGCGACATGCGCATTGCAAGAAAAGAGGTCTTCAAGCAGGAAACAATGATTGTAAAGCTCAACGATAAAAATGTCCTTGCCAAAATCAAGGCCGAGCTTCAGGAAAAGCAAAAGCTTTCAGACTCTGAAATCCTCGAGCTTGCAAAAACCGGAGTTGACATAGAAAACCATTATGGAAAGCCGCAGGACATGGAGTGGGCTTTTGCAGGCGGAAGGCTCTACATAACCCAAAGCAGGCCAATCACAACCCTGAAAAAGCCAAATCCCGTGAGCCAGGCGCAGCAAACCGCCATGCCGCAGCAAGTCCAGGCGCAAGCCAGGCAAGCTGCCGCAACAGACCTAGCACAGGCTTCAGTCCAGATGCAGCTTCCACCAGAGGTTTCCCCTGAGTCAATTGCCCAGTTTTCCCAGGCTCAGAAGCCTTCAGGCGCAGGAGGTGCCCCAATGCAAGTTTCAATGGATGCGGCAAAAATACTGATAAAGGGGCTTGGCGCATCCCCGGGAATTGCCAAAGGCCCAGTCAAGCTAATTCCCTCGCCAAAGGACATCGGCCTTATGGAAAAAGGCGACATACTTGTCACTGACATGACCACGCCGGACTTTGTGCCTGCAATGAAAAAGGCAGCCGCCATTGTCACAAACACAGGCGGGCGCACCTGCCATGCGGCAATTGTCAGCCGCGAAATGGGTATACCCTGCATTGTTGGGGCAAAAGGCGCAACAGACACGCTCAAGCCAGGCCAGTTCATAACAGTTGATGCGGCACGGGGCATTGTCTATGAAGGGGATGTCCAAGGCATGGCTGCAAGTGCCGGCCAGCCAGGTGATGGCGGACCCTCCCAGGCATCTGGGGCCCAGTCAGGCTCTCAGGCCCAAGTAGCTTTTGGGCAAGCACCAATTACAGGAACAAAAATCTATGTAAATTTGGCAGAGGTTGATTTTGCAGAAAAAACCTCCAAGCTTCCCTGCGACGGAGTCGGGCTTCTCAGGGCAGAATTCATGATGGCTGACATTGGCGAGCACCCAAAGAAGATAATAGCCGAAGGCAGGCAGCAGGAATTCATTGACAAGCTTGCCGAAAAGCTACGCACTTTTGCCACTTCCTTCTACCCTCGGCCGGTAGTCTACAGGGCAAACGACTTCAAGACAAACGAATACAAGAACCTGAAGGGCGGGGAGCAGTACGAGCCGGTTGAGGCAAATCCAATGATGGGCTACAGGGGCTGCGCGCGCTACATTTCAGAGCCTGAAGTCTTCAAAATGGAGCTGATGGCAATGAAAAAAGTGCGCGACGAGTTTGGCCTGAAAAATCTGTGGCTGATGCTTCCGTTCGTGCGCCGCATAGGCGAGCTGCGGGCAATCCGCGACATGCTTCGCGAGGTGCAAATCCACCGGACCCGCGACTTCAAGCTTTGGATAATGGTGGAAGTTCCGTCCACTGTGTTCCTTATAGATGATTTTTGCAAGGAGGGAATTGATGGAGTGTCCATTGGCTCAAACGACCTGACACAGCTCATACTTGGAATTGACAGGGACAACTCGACTCTTGCCGAAGGCTTTGACGAGCGCAACCATGCAGTGCTAAAGGCAATCGAAGCAGTGGTAAAATCATGCAATGAGCACGGGGTGACCTGCTCTCTTTGCGGCCAAGCCCCATCCGTCTATCCGGATTTTGCGGAAAAACTGGTCGAGTTTGGCATAACCTCAATGTCTGTCAACCCTGATGCGGTTGAAACCACAAAGCGCATTGTTGCCTCTGCCGAGAAAAAGGTAATGCTAAAGCGCCTCTCCAAGCTTTCAGAGGGCTTGAAGCACGGATTGCAGACGCATATGGATTGAAATTTGCACTCAGGCTCGGAATTGCAGTTTAAGTGATGTTTATATATTTTGGTAGCACATTTTCCTCACGTGGGGCAATGTCAAATCAACAAGTCCTAAGTAGAACTGTGCAAAAAAATTCGACTGCCAGAGAGTCAGGTTTCATATTCAAGCGTATTGCATTAATCACATTCTTGACTCTGTCACCCCTTTCTTTTTCCCAGAACCAGTTTTTTGCTTGCCTGACCCCAAAAGCTGAAAACATTCTTGTTGAAACTGTTCGAGCTAAATCAAAACCGCTCTTCTTATTTTCAAAATCTGCATCTCCACAATTTAAGGTTCAAAAGGCAGTTTTCCAGAGTTCTGGTTATGCCCCATCAGACTATGAGGTTTGGGCAATTCCAAAATTGAAGGCATACTTAAAAGACTATTATGGCAAAGAATTCAACTGCCGCGATAATGAAATATTTGACAATCTTTATCTTGGCATATGCAAAGGAAAATTCACAATTCTGGAAGACATTACGGGTCTGGAAGGAGACGCCTTAATTAGTTTTGTTTGGCATGCCGCTTCCAGTTATTTTCACTACAATAATACGTGTTTAATCCAGGAATCTAGTGCAAAAATCTTTGAAAATCATTATTCCTCCTGGTATAATGCAGATCCGACATTAAGAGTTCTGATAAAAATGATGGAAGATCCTTATTACACCTGGGAGAAATTCCTCAAAGACCTACCGGGACTAGCTGTGAAGGCTGTTTTTACTGTTGCAGGTGTAATTATAGGCATTTTTATCTTATTTAACATATTCTCTTCACCAAACCAACCTGGCCCTGGCGGCGACGGTGGCTGGGGCGGTCATGGCGGCGGAAGGGCCGGCTAGCGTCGTAAGTGCCTATTGTCATAAGGACCCAATGCAAAACTCCTAATTATTGTTATCATGACACTCGTATAAGCGCGTTTTTCTTTCCTGCAAAGTGCATGTTTTTTCAATACTGCCGTTCATAGCCTCTTCATGGGCTCTGGAGGCGCGGATTTGTACATCATCGGGGCTGTAGTGGGTAGCATTGCAGCCTATTTTTACGGCCTTGGGCAGTATCGGCTCAAAAAATTCATTGAATATACGCCCATCTCAAAAGCCGTTGCAGTTGCCCCGGGAATTGCAGAAGTCCAGGGCATTGCGCAAAAAGCTTCTAACATTTACACCTCCCCGCTTCAAAAAAAACCATGCGTCTACTACAGGACCAATATCT
>VGKX01000005.1 GCA_016866895.1 Candidatus Parvarchaeota archaeon | reverse complement strand
GTGTGCTACAGTCCCAAATACAGGGATGCCATAATTACTTCCGGCAAGGAGGTTTGATGTGCCAATGCAGCCTCCGACATAGGCAGCCTTTGAGGCCTTAAGTCCGGCTTCTCCACCCTGTGCGCGCCTGAGGCCAAAATCAATCACCCCGGCCGCTGCGGCGCCTTGGCACACCCTTGATGCCTTTGTTGCGACAAGGGTCTGGAACCCTATTGTATTAAGGAGTATCGTCTCAACCAACTGGCCCTGGGCAAGGCTTGACTTGACTTTCACAAGCGGCTCACCTGGGAAAACGACTTCCCCGTCTCTCACTCCGTAAATATCGCCTTCAAACCTGAACTTTTCAAGAAAGCCAAGAAAATTGTCTGTAAATTTTTTCAGCCCCTTGAGATATTCTATTGATTCGGGGCTAAAAGAAATATTTTTTACAAGAGCAGCTGCTTCGCCAATGCCGCAGGCAATTAGGTAGCCCCTGTTTTTAATCGGCCCGCGGATTCCCAAATCAAAAATCGCAGGCTTGTCCATGCCTTCATTGAGGTATGCCTGGGCCATGTTAAGTTCGTACAAATCTACCAGAAGCTGGTAATTCGCATTAGTCACAAACCCAGTTAGGTTTTTCATACTACCAACCGTTGTTGCAGTCTCATGCTTCTGGGTAAATCAGTCAAATAGCTTGTCGACTATGGCGCCATAAGCCGGCCTTGAAATCAGTACGCCAAGCAGGGCGCCAAGTATGGTTGAGGTTGCAAAACCGATAATTTCAACTAGGCCCGAAAACAGCAGTAGCGGCAGCATTGCAACAACGGCAACAAATGCGTTTGTCGTGATTATTGAAAAAGCCCTGTTCAGCTTTTTTGTGTGTTCTGCAGTGTCCTTCTTCAGAAGCTCGTCGGTAATCAGTATCTGTGCATCAACAGAAACTCCAATCGCCGCAATTATCCCAGCCATTGCGCCAAGGTCAATGGTAAACGAGCCTATTATCGCAACAAGTATGGTCACCTCAGAGAGCAGTATGAACACTATCGGAATTATGATTTTTGGCGTCCTATATCTTATTGCGACAAACAAGGATATCACAACAAGTGCCGCAATGGCCCCAATCGCGCTTATCTTCAAAAACTCGGCTCCAAGCGGGGCTGGAATGCTTGTCGTGCTGCCAAGCGAGATTTGGACTGGAAGCGCACCGCCTTTGAGTATGGATTCGACATTCTTTGCGTTTGCCTGCGCATCTAGAGCCCTCTGCTTGCCGCTTCCCTGAGCTCCACCGCTTATTATGTAACCATAATTTGGTATGCCGCTTGTTACTTCTGGTGAAAGCCTAGGCGAGCTTAAAAGTCCAACCGCCTTCCATTCCCTGACCACAACTGCAAACTGGCCTCTTGAGCCACTAGAGTCAAAAACTGGTTGCAGCTCCCCAGGCGGGCGCTGTTCAATCGCAAATCCTGCAGCCTTGAGATAATCAACCACTTCACGTGTTGAATTTTGGGCAATAATGGCCTTGGTCCTGTTTGTCTCAGGCTTGATGCTGCTTTTGTATTTCTCAAAATCCTCAAGCAGGTAAAGCTTTATGTCTGCCCCGTTCAACCTGAGCGCATCGTTTGTGGCCTTTATAAGTTCCTCGTCTGTCACTGGCTTTACAAACGCGCTGGTGCTTGCAAACAGGTCCTTTTTGGAAATGATGACAATGGCATCCGGCCTGTCAAGGAACATGTAAAGCGGGTAATCCTGCTTCCCTTTGACAACGCTGGCAAACTTGTTGGCGCCTTTTTGCGTCACGCTGAAAGACACCGCCCAATCTGCCTGGCTTCCAATTTGGCTTGGCGAAACCTGCCCTATGGTCCCAGTGTATATATCGTCTCCCCTGAGTGCTTCCTTTCCGTCCACAACGCCCTGGTAAACACCTTGCTTGGAAAGCAATGTCTCAATATCTGAAACAAGGCGGGGGTTGTTGCCTGGAACCTCCACATATATCTCACTTGTGCCAACTGCCCTAACTTTGACTTCGGTCAGGCCAAAAACTGCAGCCCGTGTCTTGATTGTTTGCACCATCTCATCCATTGTGACTGTGTCAACCGGTTTTTCAAGCACAATCGGGATGCGCGTGCCTCCGCTAAAGTCAATGCCAAACTTAATGCCGTTAAAATAGGCAAGGCCTAGGGCAAAAAGCATGATAATAAGGAGAACTGAAATCCTCTTATCTGAAATAAAATCAATCAGTTTTTTCATAAATTTCACGCAATGTTAGGCGCAATTTGATGAACCTGTGAATGGCATCCTCATATCCCCGGCTTATTTGTATATGGTTGAAAGCACCCGCGCCTCCCTTTCTTTTTTGCTTTTCTCAACTTTTTCAGCGTACCAAAGCACTATGACTGCATTAATGCCCCACGTTGCAAACACATCGCCAACAAGGCCTGCCAAAGCCACGGCTGAAATCTCATAATATGTATTGATGTTTGTCATTATGCTTAACACGAATAGGACGCTAAATGCAATGAACGCAGTGACACTCATGGTAATCCCTGTTTTCATTGAGTCATACGCCCTATCCGCGGCATGCCCCTCGCCCCTTTTGATTACTCTTGTTGTCAGAAGAATGTCAGTGTCAAGTGAAAACGCGATGAGCATCACCAGTGCCGCAAACGATGCAAGCGTGAACGGTATTCCAAACAAGCCCATTGCCCCAAGCGCTATTGTCGCATCTGCAGCAGCGCCAATCATCACTGCAAGGCTTGGGATAAATGTCCTAAAGACAAAAAAGACAACTATTGCTGTCAAAATGGCTGAAATGACCACAACACTGACGGCTTTCTCAATGAATTTTGCAGAAAGGGTCGCCGATATTGCCTGTACTGAAATCGAATCGTAATTTGCAACCCTTGTTATTGCCTCGCCTATCCGGTCTTTGTAATCGTCGTTAACTTTCCTATACGCGTCACTCACAAGTTTTCTCAAATTATCCGTGTTTGGCTGTTGCGATGCCTTCTCATCCAATTCTGCGAGACCGAATAGCTGATCCGCTATTTTATCAAGCCCACTTCTTGCAGTCAAGTAGGCGTCTGTAGCTGTTTTTTTCTCATCTTGGGTGAAAGGCGTAGCATTCGACTCAAATCTTGACAAATCCGCCTCAAGCCTTGAAACGTCATCCACTTTTGCGAAAAATTCTGTTTTGAGCGCTTCACTTCTTACAAGTTTCTCCTCCTGCTCGATTTCAATCTCCACTTCATTTCCAATCGGGAGGGCAAACTGCTTTACTGTGGCTTCTTCGATACCTGCTTCCCCGAGGGATTTTTCTAGAGCCTGAATGTCGATGGCTCCCTTGGTTTTTAGCGAAATAAGCGTGCCGCCTTTAAAGTCAACCCCGAATTTGATGTGCGGAATAAAATATATCGAAATCAACAGCAGGATTACAGGTATAATCGCAAGCCGCCTGTAATCACCATGGTAAAAATTCGGGATTTCCACATAAACACCGATAAACATCAAAAACATTCAAGCTAGCTGCATTCAAATGCCCCACACTAGCTCTCTTTGCTCAAATATAATACTAGAAATTTATAAATATAAGGGAAATGGTGCGGGATAAGGATATCGTTTGCATACTGAAAATCTTCAAAATTTTTTCTTCACCCATGGATGCGGGTGGTGGGATTTGAACCCACGAACCCACTAAGAGACCAGGTTCTGAGCCTGGCGCCATTGACCGCTAGGCGACACCCGCACCCTCATCTTCCCAAATAAAAAATATAAAGGTTGGGTTGATTATTATTTGCCGGAATTCAGACCTGCACCTCGTCTCACTTTGCTATGCTGCTGCAAAACGCGGCATATTTATATACTTTATTTTCCACAAAATACGACATGATTCATAATCTGCCGTCAAAAACGCCAAAAGGCCAGCCAGGGCTCTTTGATGACAAGCCGAATGCTTTTGACAGGTTAAAAAACACCAGCCCCAGCCACGAGCTTCACAATATCCGGTCAATGATTCTGATAAGCAAACTTAGGGCTGTCCATGATTCTTTAGAGCTAAGAAATCTAATAAAAAGGCGTTTCAGGGAGCTGTCACAAATAACTCCTGATGAGGAATATTCGGGGCTGCTATTTGAAGTCCGAAAATACATCCTATTTCAGGAATGCACGCGCCTGCTTGATTACATGGCCAATGGCGATCTCATCAGGCAGATAAAACTGTCTTACTCACTTTCAAGGCAAAATTTGGACAAGCAGGCTTTCCTAAACTGTGTCAGCGAGGCTGCTGAGCTTACAGACGAACTCCCCAAGGCACAAAACAAACACAGCCATGGGTCGCATTTGGGGTTTTACATGAAAGTGGCCGCACTTGCGGCAAGGTTCCAAATCTTCAGGATAAAAGCAGAGTTAATAGACAGCGGCAAGCCACTTGGCATTGCGGAATTTATGGGTTTGTTCACCAATGCAGTATTCACAATCAAACCAATGCTCCCGCACTCGGATAAAACCGAAAGCCTCGCTGTGCTCAAAAGCCTTGAAGAGTATTTAAAGAGCCACAAATTAGGCAACATAGCCGATGAGAAATTTTCCTTTGACATTCTCATGCTGCCATTTTGCAACAGGTCGTTTGTTTGAAATATCCTGCAATAATCAATACTTCGGCAACAACAATTAACCGACTCGCGTCAGTACGGTCCAAGCAAATATTAATATACAAGGAAAACTGATTTTTTATGATGATCTGGATGAGAAACAGAAATTTGCATACTGTGATTGCGGCATTGATGATAGCCCTGCTGTTATTTGGCTGCTCCACAGTCATCCAGCCAGATGGAAAAGCAGGCAAGCCAGAGAAAGACAACACCCAACCCTCATTGGAAAACGAGAAAAAATCTGCCGCTTTTGACGAGTCCATGTCACTTATAAAAAGAGGCAACACTGCAGAGGCAAGGGTGGAATATGAAATTAGCGACAGCGACATGCCTAATGGCGTCGAGTCCTCCAATGCAAGCATTGTCATATACACAAAGGGCGCTGATAAAATTCGCACCGATATGATGTCAAAAAATATCGAGCTGCGCTCGTATTTAATCAGCAACGATGCGTATGTCTGTATAAGCCAGAGAAGCAAGTGGGTGTGCTACAGGCAAAAATCGGGCACTGTTGAAGCAATAAAGGCATTTGAGAATGATGTTGAAAACAATCCTGGAGAATATAAAGTCACTTATGAAGGCACCGAAGTGATGCTTGGAGCCAAAACAAAATGCTACAAATTCCAGGATTTGACCTATTTGTCAGAATCAAAAACATGCAGGACAATGGAAGGAATACCACTATACATATCAATTGTCGCTCCAAGCTCTGGCTCATACAGGACGCTCAAACTTGTTGCAAAGCAATACAATCTACGTGTCTCAGATTCCGATTTTGAGCTCCCGGCACTGCCCCAAGAGCTCCCAAAAAAGTAGGTTTGGGGAAAAACCTGCGAAGGTGGGGGCAGATGCAGATACCCTTGCCTTGCAAACTCTGTGCGCATTTACCTGCAACCAATCGTATAGATGCTTGTTTTCAAATCCTTGTTTTTTTCAAGCTTTTCCCCTATTTCATCCAAGAATAATTTTTTTATCTTCATATACGCTTCCCGCCCCACTTCTTTATTTGCAATTGCGTACCTCTTGCTTTTTGTGTTAAAGCAGAACATGCAGTTGTCCAGGCTTTCGCAGTTGTGGCTGAGCTCCATCTCAATTAGCAGGGGCTGTTTTTTTTCTTGCGCCATTTTATCCCAGTTTATTGCCCTCGTTTAACATTTCTCTCATATGGCAGTCGTTCGTTGCTGGTGAAAAACTAAAGGGGATGAAAACCTCAAGGGGAGCACTTGAATTGCTTCGTTCCCCTTATGGTTGGGTTGAAAGCCTCAAGGGGAGCATCTGAAATGCACAGTTCCCCATATGGCAGTCGTTTTCGTTGCTTGTGTTTAACTTTAGGGGGTGAAAGCCTCAGGGGGAGCATCTGAAATGCACAGTTCCCCATATGGCAGTGGGGCTGCTGAGATTTGAACTCAGATCACCAGGTTTTCCTAAACTTTTCCGCAAGTAAATTTCCCTGAAGACGGAAAAGGTTTTCCCGAACCTGGCAGCATACCAGGTTAGCCCACAGCCCCAAATGCGCTTGTAAATTATCAAGGCAGTATTTATTAATAAAATTGCAAGGCCAAAAAAATATAAATATTCTTGTAAGAATAAAAAAAGCAATAAGTATTATAATAAGACTTGATACCTAAATTGTATTTGGATGGGTGATTTATCTAGAAACATTTGTTGAACGGGTCACTAGTATAGTTCAAGTCGAGCAAACAAAGAAAAACAAGAGCTCCAGATCACCATTTTATGCTTTAAAGGAAAATCGGGGCTTCTCCGTCAAGTTTGGTGAAATATCGTCATTGACACGTGAGCTTGTTGAATTCCCCTCATGCGGAGGCAATAAAAAAGAAATAGGGGATTGCCTCCAGTACATTAAGGACTATTTTGCTGGCTGCCCGGTGATAATAAAAGAATTCGAACATGGAGGGAAACAGTCAACTGTAATATCGTTCGAGGACAAAAAAGAATTCAAAGTGCTTCTTCATGGACACATTGACGTTGTTTCTGCTGAACCAGGTCAATTCGTTGCAGTAGAAAAGGACGACAAGCTATTTGGTAGAGGAGCCGTAGACGCCAAAGGCGGAGTCGCAGCCCTTCTATCTGTCTTCCGGGAACTTTCATTTTCAAGTAAAAAACCAGACGCCGCCTTGTTTATCGTATCTGATGAGGAAACAGGCGGTGAAAACGGGACTAAGTTTTTGCTTGAAGACGCGGGATACAATTTTAAATTTGCAATATCCGCAGAGCCAAATCAGTCTGATAATGATGCTGGGCTTGACATAACTGTTGGGCACAAAGGCTTGATTTGGCTATCCATGCTGGTGTCAGGCAAGCCTAGCCACGCTTCAAGACCTTATCTTGGTAACAATGCAATTGAGGCAGCATATAGCCTGTACTCATTTATCAAGAATGAATTCAACCTGGCTTCTAAGGATGATCCTTGGAATCCATCAGTTATCGCAACGCAGTTTAGAAATCTTGGAAACTCAAAAAACACAGTTCCAGGGGAGGCAGAAATATTTCTAGATATCCGTTACACCGACCCTGGGACTGTTGACAAAATCTTACATTACACAAGTCTTCTAGGCCAATCTTATTCGTTTAAGGCAAATGTAGAAAAGCGCCATCCCCCTCTTGTGAATATTCCACTGGATGCTGCCGGACAGGAATACATCGGAACACTTGCTTCTATGGCTGAGAAAAGGACTGGGCTAAAGTGCAATCTTCGCTACGAATCTGGCTCATCGGATATGAAATGGACAAGCGAAAAAGGAATAGTTTCAGTGGTTTTTGGGCCTAAAGGCGGAGATTACCATGGAAACACGGAATTTGTGTACCTCCGGAGTCTTTCAATGTACGGGGAGATAATCCATGATTTTTTAAGCAATTTGGGATTTGTTGCTTAAGATGGTAATTCATTTATACTATGCAGCAAGGTTTAAATACACTTTGCTGAATATCACTATGCTGGCTGTTTGCGATCGTTGGATTGCAATCTTGGACAATTCGGTTGTCCTGGAAAGGATGTGACTGCTGTAGCCTCTGTTGGACGTTCTACCATAAATGTGGCGAATGGACTATAACTCGCGTGCGTGGAACCTGCGTCCATTAAGCGTTTGGCGGCAGCGCGTAGGAGATAACCTCTAAAGCTTCCGGCAGGTTAAGACTGACGTCGGGAATCCAGTTTGGGGCACTCCTTCACCGGGTCCAAATTCGGCCAGCAACTATTTATTTTTCTTCAAGTTCAACTATCCGCTATTCATGCTTTTCAATGCACCTAAGGTGATTACAATGGCAAAAACACGCTTAAGAAAAAAAACTTCAATGACAAAAACCAAAAGACGGATAGGGCGAAGCCCGAGCAGCAAGGGAAAGCAATCCAAAGTTAAAAAACTAATGCGCCTTGCAAAATCACGGAAGACAAGAAAGAAGTGAGTTCTCTTTTTATCTTATGCCCTAGTTTTTGCGTTCAGGCAAGAGCATTGCTGCAATTATCAATACGCCGCCAAGCCACTGCAGCATAGCCATTTTTTCCCCCAGCAGCAAGAAGGCAAAAAAGGCAGCAAACAGCGGCTCAGTTGCAAATATAAGGGCAACCTTTGTCGGCTCTATAAATTTTTGGGCGCTAGTCTGAATGATAAGTGCAATAACTGTGGCAAATATCCCAAGAAATGCCAAGCTGGCAAGCGTAACAAGCGGCATTGATTGGGGCACTTTTCCAGCAATCAACATGGCTGCAATGCTCAATACAGCAGTGCATGCTATCTGGGCAAGAACCATCCCCTCCATGCCGCATTTTTTGACAGCAATGCCTGTGTACAGAATATGGATGGCAAAACCTGCAGCAGTAAGAAGTGTCACCATGTCGCCAATATTCATGCTGCCTGAAAAATTTGTAAGCAAGGTAAGCCCTCCAACTGCAAGCAAGATGGCTGCAATAATTTTGGTTTCTGGAAATTTTTTTAGAAAAACAGTGCTGAAAACAGGAACCAGGATTACATATAGCCCCGTAACAAATGCGCTGTTTGTGGCTGTTGTGAAATTTAGCCCCCAGGTTTGGGTCCACATGCTAAAGAAAAGTATAATCCCCAATACTGTGCCGTGCTTAATCTCACTTTTGCCAACCTTGTTTTTTTGGAAAAATACGTAAGCCCCAAATGCCAATGTTGATATGGCGTATCTAATTGCAAGATTTGCCGTTGTGTCAACATAGGACAGAGTGTCTTTAACAAGTGAAAATGTAGACCCCCAGATTACACATGCAAGCAGCAGCAGCCCTGTCCATTTTATGTTCTGAATTTTTGGTTCATCCATGGTAACTTAATGCCCACAAGCTTTATTTATGGTTGCAGTAAGATTATGCTCATGAAAGTACTCACAAAATACTTGTGGATGGAAACGAAAAAAGATAAGGAGATAGTTTCAATACACTCCCAGATTGAAAGCATTGCCAAGGAGTCGGGAATAAAAGAGGGATTTGCCCTAGTATCTGCAATGCACATAACCTCATCTGTTTTTGTGAATGATTACGAGCAAGGCCTTTGGGAGGATTTGATGAAATGGCTTGAGGAGATTGCCCCCTCCAAGCCAGACTACAAGCACCACCTGACAGGTGAAACAAACGCAGATGCACATCTCAAAAGGTCAGTCTTGGGCCACCAAGTCCTAGTCCCAATCACTTCAGGCAAGCTTGATTTGGGGCCCTGGGAGCACATTTTTTATGGGGAGTTTGACGGCAGGAGAAAAAAGAGGGTCATTGTCAAGGTTTTTGGAGAGTAGGCGGGCGGGGTTAGAATAACGGGCGTGCTATTGTGCTGCTTGAATCTAAACAAAAATTAAAAATAGGGGATGTTGCGCCAGGTTTTGACTTGCTTGGCGTTGACGGAAAACAGCACACCACTAATGGCTATCGGGGCGCAGTGGCGCTTCTTGTTGTTTTCATGTGCAACCACTGCCCGTATGTCCAGGCAAAATTTGCCACAATGAATTCCATTGCAAATAATTACCGGGGCAGCGGTCTGGCATTTGTTGGGATAAACCCAAACAATAATCCAGATTACCCTGATGACAGCTTTGAGAATATGAAAAAAGTCGCCAGTCAAAACAATTTTGCCTTTGACTACCTGTTCGATGGAACGCAGGGAGTTGCCAGGGACTACGGGGCCGTGTGCACCCCCGACCCGTTCCTGTTTGCAGCAAAAGATGAAAAATTCATTCTTGCATACCACGGCAGGTTTGATGATGCTCTGAATCCTGGCGCAATTCCCGCAACACACGAGATGCAGGAAGCTATTGAGGCCGTCCTTGCAGGAAAAAACCCCGAGTTTCAGTTTTTGCCAAGCAGGGGCTGTTCAATAAAATGGGTTGAAGGCTAAGGCGCATATTATGGATTTGCTTGTTGGCACTGCTGTTTTTGCAGTGGCGTTTGTCGCCGCGTTTATAGATGTCATGGTGGGCGGGGGCGGGTTAATCACAGTGCCGGCCTTATCTGTTCTGGGGTTTCCCATTCTTTCAGTCATAGGCACTAACAGGCTTTATGTTGTGGTGTTCTGCGCAACAGGCCTTGCCAACTATCTTCGAAAGAAAGTAAATATTGACGTCAAACTTGTCATTTCACTTGCCTTGGTAAAAATGGCCGGGGCGGCAGCCGGCTCGTTTTTTGTGCTTAATTTGCCTGCCGACTTGCTTCGTTATACTGTCGTTACTTTTGTATCCTGTGTCCTAATACTCATTCTTGCGCTCAAAGTCGGCGGTATAAGGTTAAGCAAATTCCAAGGCAAAAAACTCCATCTGATAGCCTTAGTCATATTCCTTGTTGGATTTTATGAAGGCGTTGTCGGAGGTGGAGGGGGGATTATAGGGCGCATACTTCTCACGTCTATTCTAGGCATGGGCATGCTTGAGGCTGCCGCTGCCGACCTTGCCTATACGATTCCCTCCTCGGCCCTTTCGTCTGGAATTTTCATTCTTAGTGGCTCGGTGGATTTCGTGCTTTTGGTCCCAATGGTCGCGGGAGGCGTGCTTGGGGCATATACCGGCACCCGAATTGCGATAAAAAAAGGCGACAAGTGGGTTGAGCGGCTGCTGTATGCGGCAGTCACGCTTTTGCTTGCAAAACTTCTTTTTATGCCCTAAGCAAATTATGGGGCTTTTCCAGTCAAGCAAGGCATTGCTTGGGGCTGTGGCTATGAAAATCAAAAAAAGCGCTTAAGGACGTTGCTGTTGCCAAAACCGGCCTGTTGAGCCTGTAGTAAATTGAAAAAAACATATCCTCTTTTTTCTTTCTCTCCTCCACTCTGTTCCTGTGTTCCATGCCGTTTCCAGCTTCGTCGGGAAACAATCTATTATAGTTCACATCAAGCTTCGTAAACCTGTATCTTGAGAATACGTTTTCTATGCGCATTGGCCAATGGTATACGTTGTTCCACCAAAACCTTATTTCACGAAGCTTGTGAATCAACCTTTCCCTGCGGGAAAAATAGTACGCTATCCACTTTCTTTTAAGTCTCATGCTGCTAAATCTGCACCAATTTTTTTAAATCCAACGTTCGACAAAATGTGATTTTGTCGCCACTTGACGAAGTTTTGGCACCGGGTGTGAACTAAAACAAGCCCAGCACACATGGGCAGTCTATATCGCCCCCTCTTTTTTCAATAGTGCTGCTTTTGCTCCCCGTCCGCCACTGGCGGAATAGTTACCCAAAGCACCATCGGACCTGATGACCCTGTGGCAGGGAATGGATGGTGCAAACGGATTATGTGCAAGCACGCTTCCAACGGCCCTTGCGGCATTTGGATTTCCAACCATTACTGCTATCTGTCCGTATGTTGCAGTTTTTCCCTTTGGAATCTTGCGGCAGGCATCAAGGACCGACTTTTGGAATTTGGTCAGGTATGCTGTTTTGCCCCCGAATGTCATTTTGATTTTATTAACCATTCAAACCACCTGCCGCTTCATTTGTTCAACTAAAAGGGTTAAATTCATATCACTACCAACCCTACTCATGTATCATGAGGCACATAAGCAGATAGTTGAAGCGCTTTGCAGGGCAACAGGGGAATCGGAGGAAGCAGTCAGGCCAACCATTTCGCGGCCAAAAAAGGAATTTGGGGATTTTGCCTCAAGCATTGCCTTTGCGCTTGCCAAAAAAAGCGGGGAAAACCCGGCCAAACTTGCCACTGAGATATGCAAAAGGATAAGCGTCGGCAAGGCAATATCCAAGGCAGTATCCCAAGGCCCATTCATTAACTTTTTTCTTGGAGATGGATTTCTTCTCTCAGTCTGTCTTGGGGCAATGGAAAAGGCGGCCAAATTCGGCACGGAGGAAAAAAACGGCAGGAAGGCCCTTGTTGAATTTCCTTCCGTAAACCCGAATAAGCCCTGGCACATAGGCCATCTTAGAAATGCGCTTCTAGGGGACTCGGTTTCTAACATTCTGGAGAAAAGGGGTTTCTTGGTTGAGCGCCAGGACTACATTGATGACCTTGGGCTGCAAGTCGCCCAGTCGTTATGGGGATGCATGAACCTGCCTGCAAAGCCAGAGACTAAATTTGACCACTGGCTCGGGCAGCAGTATGTTGAAGTTTCAAAAATGTTTGAATCGGGCGAAATTGAACCTCAGGTCAGGAAGCTGCTGCAAAAGCTTGAGGAGCCAAGTTCCCCATTGTCGAAAAAAAGCAGGGAGATTGTGGAGTCGTGCGTACTTGCACAATACCAGACCGCCTTTTCATACGGGGTATTCCACGATGTTCTTGTGTTTGAATCAGACATTGTTCGAAGCATATTCGAGGAAGGGCTGGGGATTGTCAAGAAAAGCCCGGGAGTGGCGCTTGAATCCTCGGGCAAAAACAAGGGCTGCCTTGTAGTAAGGCTTAAGGGCGGGGAATTTGACAAGATGGAAAACCCCGACAAGATACTTGTGAGGTCTGACGGGACGGCAACATACACCGGTAAAGACGTGGTGTTCCAGCTTTGGAAGTTTGGCAAGCTTCGGAAAAATTTCTGCTATGTAAAATTCGCGATGCAGCCAAATGGCAAAGTCGCGCTCAAGACTTGCGGCTGCAGTCAGGGGGCAAGCGATACAAGATTTGGAAATGCGGATATCGTAGTCAATGTAATAGGAATGGAGCAATCGTACCCGCAAAAATCAATTAAGGAAGTGTTGGTCCAGTTGGGCTTCACAAAGGAGGCACAAAACTCAATTCATCTTGCCTACGGCCACGCCGTCCTCCCGGAAGGCAGTTTTTCAGGAAGACAGGGCACTTGGATGGGTTATACCGCAGACGAGCTTCTTGAGGAAGGCGCAAAAAGGGCCTACAAAAAAATCCATAAGGATTTTGATGAGGCTAAAAAGCTTGAAATCGCCAAATCCGTTGCCCTTGGGGCGATAAGGTTTTCGTTCCTAAAGGTAAGCCCTGAAAAAAGGATTGTTTTCGACTGGGAAAGCGCCCTGTCTTTTGAAGGTGACAGCGGCCCATATCTCATGTACTGCGTTGCAAGGATGAACAGCATAATAAAAAAAGCAGCTGGCGACACTGGCTTGAATGCCTGGCACAAAAAGCCAAAGGCGGCAAAACCTTCCGGTTATGCGCTTTCTTGGCAAGAGCGCAACTTGTGCAGGCTAGTCCTTGATTATGAAAATGCACTTATTGTTTCTGGCAGGGACCTAAAGCCCCACGTCATTGCCGACTACTGTCTTGAGTTGGCAACGGCGTTCAACAAATTTTATGACACAAGCAGGATAATCGGTGAGGGGAGCACCGAAGCATCGAAGGCAAGAATGACCATGCTTCATGGCGCCAAAGCGGCTCTTGAGAACTCAATGGGAATACTTGGCATTCCAATTATTAAAGAAATGTAATCAGACTGGCCGAAGGGCGCGCATCCTCATTTCAATATCGGCAAATACCACCATTATTTATATCTGGCAGATGAAATTTAACCAAGGAGGTCAAAGCAGAAAACATAAAAAAAGCCGGAACAAGTAGAGGGCCCGTGGCGCAGCCTGGATAGCGCGGCAGACTTCTAGCCCACAGGGGTTTTTGCAATCTGTTATCCCTTTGGTATCCCAACTCCCGCATATGATTATGGTTGAAGTTGGATTAATGCACACTTGTCGCATTATGGCGGAAGTAATCTGAAGGTCGTGGGTTCAAATCCCATCGGGCCCGCAACAAATTAAAAAATTTTTTTCGCATACATATATTTGGAACTGCGGACCTGCGGCTCTACTTTAGGCCCAATGTTAGAAATTGCGTGGTGATTTTATGGCTATAGAAGAAACCAAGATAGCTGAGATAATAATGATGATGGAAAATGTAATGGATGACACTTCAATACCGAAAAACATCCGAAAAGCCGTAACTGATGCCCGCGACAAGCTGAAGGGAAATGATGACGCGCGCGTGCGCCTCTCTTCGGCAATATACTCAATCGAGGCCATAAGCGAAGATATAAACATGCCCATGCACGCAAGGACGCAGATTTGGACAATATTCTCGGCGCTTGAAACCGCCGCCCGCTCACAGGCTGATTAGATGGATCGAGCCGAGCTTGAAAAACTCATTGCTCAGGGGATTCGGCTAACTCCACAATCGGAAAAACTTCTTTTGGCATATTCGGGAAGCCTGGACTTGGAAGCACATCTTAGGTCCTTGGGCAAATTCATCATTGATGAGGAAGATGTAGGAAAACTCATTTCGGCTGACAAGGTTCCTGTGCCACCAGGGGCTGAAATTGCAAGAAAAAGCGGGTTTGAGCCGCTGGCAAAGCAAATGGAGCCAAAATTGAAGTTTTACCCTGAAAAGGACATAACCGGAAAATCAAGGTGCACCGGAAGCGTCGAAGACTTTCTCAACTATTTTAGGGACAGGCTGGAGCGCTGCAGGCATTCATTCAAGATTCGCAATTCTAAGCTGCCGGTTGTTGACTTGTCAAAAGTCAAGGACTGGGAGGCAAAAGACATCAGGCTTGTTGCCCTAGTAAAGGAAAAAGGCATGACAAAAAACGGCAACCTGAAAGTGGTTTTGGAAGACGAGTGGGGGACAATAAATGCAATTTTCAGCACGAGGAACAAGGGTTCCCTTGAAAAGGCAAAGGCTCTTCTTTTAGACGAGGCTGTGGCTGTTGAGGGCAAGGTCGCAGGGGAATTCATGTGGGCAAACGACGTAATATGGCTTGATTTGCCGGTTGCAAGGCAGCAAAAGCAGTCTGAAAGGGACATAGGAATCATGTATCTTTCTGACTTGCATTTTGGCAGCAGGTTTTTCATGGAGCACAATTTTTCGCATTTGATAAACTGGCTGAAGGGGAACGAGGGCCGCACTGAACTTGCCGGCAAAATAAAGTATTTGATAATTGACGGGGATATTGTTGACGGCGTAGGCGTGTTTCCTGGGCAGGAAAAGGAGCTTACAATACCTGACGTGTTCAAGCAGTATGAAGCGTTTGATTTGGCAATGGAACAAATGCCGGACTACATAGAGGTCATAGTGACTCCGGGAAACCACGATGCGGTCAGGCGCTGCGAGCCGCAGCCTGCCATAAGCAGGGAAATGATAAAGTCAAAAGCTCATCTTCTTGGCAACCCAAGCTGGGTCGACATCGAGGGGCTCAAGCACCTTGTTTATCACGGCACATCCCTTGACTCTCTTATAGCAGCCATACCTTCAATGAGCTACCACGCCCCAGAACACCCTATGATAGAATCTCTCAAGCGCCGCCACCTGTCCCCCATTTATGGGGATGGCGGGGGCGTGATTATCCCAGAGGAGAAGGACTTCATGATTATAGACGAAGAGCCGGATGTCCTTCATATGGGCCATGTGCACAAAAATGCGATTGCCATGTACCGGGGGACCGTTGTGATAAACTCAGGGACGTTCCAGGGCAGGACAGATTACCAGGTGAGAAGGGGACATATCCCGACCCCCTGCATTGCAACCGTCTATGAGCCGCACACAGGAAAAATATCGCAGCTTGATTTCTCGGGGCATCCCAAACAGACTTAACGGAAGAAACTAAATATGTATTTGGCGCTGGTGAAATGGTTCAGGCCTCTGTGCAAATGCAGCAGTACTTCGAAGGGCTTAAAGCGGGCCTTGACAAAGCCTTGGCGGTAGCAAGGCAAGCTAGGGAAAAGGGCCTTGACCCATCGACGTCGGTCGAAATAACGCCGGCGGCTGATGTTGCAGGGAGGGTGGAGGGGCTAATCGGCCCGCCAGGAATATCAATCCTTATCCGTGAGCTTGACAAATCTGGCATGTCCCGCGATTTAATCGCATTTGAAATTGTGAAAAAAATAGTCCTTGGCCAGGTAATCAATGGGCCAACCGAAAAGCTGATTGACCTTGCAGTCCGAGTTGGGGTTGGAATCCTCACCGAAGGCGTGCTTGTTGCCCCTACCGAGGGGATATCCAAAATCAGGGTGCGCAGCCACCCTGGCGAGGGCAGTTACCTTTCCGTATACTTTTCCGGCCCCATAAGGTCGGCCGGGGGGACTGTTGCAGCGCAGGCAGTCGTGCTTGCGGATGTCGCAAGAAGGATTGCCGGAATTCCGGACTACAAGCCAACGGAAAGCGAGATTGAAAGGACAGTTGAGGAAATAGAGATATACGACTCCAGGTGCGCCCATTTGCAGTACAAGCCCTCAAGGGAGGATATTGTGCACATACTGCAAAATTGCCCAGTATGCGTTGATGGAGACCCGACGGAAGAAATAGAGGTGTCGCTTCACAAAAACCTGCCGCGCGTTGAGACAAACAGGGTCAGGGGTGGAATCGCCCTCGTGCTTTGCGAGGGAATTGCGCAAAAAAGCGCAAAGGTGCTCAAATACACCAGGAAAATAAAAGTTGATTGGAACTGGCTTGAGTCCATAGTCAAAGTTTCAAGAAAAGAGGGGGCTTTTGAGCTCAAACCCCTTCCTGGTTACCTTGATGAGCTTGTTGCCGGAAGGCCAATATTTTCATATCCGTCAAGGCCTGGAGGCTTCAGGCTTCGCTACGGCCGCTCAAGGGCTAGCGGGATAATGGGCAAGGCCATACACCCGGCGGCAATGTATCTTCTTGACCAGTTCATTGCAAGCGGCACGCAGTTGAAGGTTGAGCGTCCAGGCAAAGGATGCGTAGTAAGTCCCTGTGATACAATCGAAGGCCCTGTAGTCAAGCTTCACAGCGGGGATGTTGTGAAAGTCAGGTCGCTCAAGCAGGCCCAGGCGCTTTACCAGTCCGTTTCGCAAATCCTGTTTCTAGGAGACATGCTCGTTTCGCTTGGCGACTTTCTCAAATCCAACCACCCACTTGTCCAGCCTGCATGGTGTCCCGAGTACTTTGACGCATTGTGCAAGTCAGCGGGCCTTGCACTGCCAAAATTTTCGTGCTTTGAAGATGCGCTTAAATTCTCAAGGCAAACAGGAATGCCGCTTCATCCGGACTATGTTTATCCATACGATGACCTTACATTCCAGGAACTGTCCTCAGTTGCCAGATGGCTTGCAAGCGGGAAGTTCGAGAGCGATTGGCTCAAGCCAAAATGCTTTGTTTTGGAGGCAACCGACTCCAAAAGTCTCCTTGAGAAGCTATGTGTCGAGCATAAGGTCGAAAAAGGCACGATAGTGCTAGAGCCGGAGATTGCAAAGGCAGTCCTTGCAACTTTTGGCGTGCCCAAGCAGCATCTGCTTCAGATAAATCAGCAGCAGCCATCTAAGAATGGCTTTGAGGAAAGGCTCAATGACTACCTTGCTACTGCCCAGTCGGCATCGCTTAAGCCAAAATGCAGCGAATTTTTGTCTAAGCTAATTGGAGTCACTATAAAGCCCCACTCACCAACTTATGTTGGAACTCGCATGGGAAGGCCTGAAAAAGGAAGGGAGCGTGAAATGAAGCCCCCTGTTCACGTATTGTTTCCAATCGGGCACGCCGAGAAAAATAGGAGCATAATGCGGCTTTATCGCAAGATGGCAAGCCAAAAATACGAAGGCAAGGGCTTATTTGTCGAGATAGCAAACCTTGCATGCCCCAAGTGTAAGACAAGTGGGACAAGGCCGTTATGCACAACATGCGGAGAGCAGACAGTCAACATTTCATACTGCAAAAAATGCAATCTTTCAGGTGTGTCAGGCCAGTGCGCAAAATGCGGCCAGCCAACGCATTACGGGCAGCTTAGGACAATAAACCTAGCCGAGTTAGTTGAAGCCGCCCAGAAGCGGGTAGGCACCCATCAGGGGGTTGGGGCTGTGGAGTTTGAGCAAAAAAACTGGCAGGACAATGAAACCGGCGCCGATGTCAGGGGTGTGCAG
Organism: Candidatus Parvarchaeota archaeon; assembly: GCA_016866895.1. NCBI lineage: Archaea > Nanobdellati > Candidatus Parvarchaeota > Candidatus Parvarchaeota archaeon. Next base: position 1,404 of record VGKX01000005.1, on the reverse strand, counting down.
GGATTGATTTCAAAGTCAAAGATACCCGAGGCAATTGAAAAGGGATTTTTGCGCTCAAAACACGGAATTACGATATTCAGGGACGGCACCTGCAGGTTTGATGCGACTAATGTGCCCATGACTCACTTCAAGCCGTGTGAAATCCACGTGGGCATTGAAAACCTGGCAGCGCTTGGGTACACTAATGATTTCAAGGGCGACAAGCTTGTCAAGGATTCGCAGATTGTGGAGCTTAAGCCCCAGGACATAATAATAACAATGGAAGGGGCTGCATATTTCCAGAAAGTTGCCCAGTTTATAGACGACGAGCTTGTCACGCTGTACAACCTCCCCCCTTTTTACAATGTATTTTGCAAGGAGGACCTGCTTGGCAAGCTTGCAATAGGGCTTTCGCCTCACACATCTGCCGGGGTTCTTTGCAGAATAGTCGGGTTCACAAGCACGCATGTGGGTTTTGGGCACCCGTATTTCCATACCGCAAAAAGGAGGAATTGCGATGGAGACGAGGATTCGGTTTCACTGCTTCTGGATTCGCTAATAAATTTCTCAAAGGAGTTTTTGCCTAGTTCCAGGGGCGGGACAATGGACGCGCCGCTTGTTCTTACTACGGTCCTTGATCCAAATGAGGTTGATGATGAATCGCATTCAATGGAGATATGCAGCGAATTTGACCAATCTTTCTATGAGCTTGCAGAAAAGTTTTCCTCTCCTGCGGAGGCAAAAGTCAGGCTTGTCAAAAATGTTCTTGGTACGCAAGCCCAGTATGAAGGGCTTGGGTTCACGCACGACACAAGCAGCATCGAGGATGGTGTCGTGTCAACAACATACATTAAGTTCAAAAGCATGTCTGAAAAAGTCGACTCGCAAATGAGGCTTGAAAAAAAGCTGCGCTGTGTTGACCCGCAGGATGCCGCGGCAAGGATTCTCTCCTCGCACTTTCTCCCAGACATTTACGGCAACCTGCGCAAGTTCTCACAGCAAAAATTCCGCTGCGTGGACTGCAATGAAAGCTTCAGGCGGGTTCCGCTAATTGGCAAGTGCTCAAGGTGCGGAGGTAAAATCCTGCTTACGATTAACAAAGGCGGCATTGAAAAGTACCTGAAAATTTCCACCAAACTTGCCTTTGACTTCGAACTTCCGATTTATGTCAAGCAGAGGCTCGAGCTTGTAAAAAGGGACATTGATTCCATTTTTCTTGATGAAAAGTCCAGGCAAGTAGGCTTGTCCGACTTCATGTAGGGCATGATGAGCGGGAAGCTTGGCAAAAGGGACATTATTAATATCTTTTACGGGTAATCAATGCAGCAAAGAACCCATGTAGGTGATTTGATGTTCCTTTTTCAAATGAAACTGTCAAAAAAAGGCACTGCATTTGATGCAATCACGCCCGTTGACGCGGATTCT
>VGKX01000004.1 GCA_016866895.1 Candidatus Parvarchaeota archaeon | reverse complement strand
GCTTGATGTTTTTCTGTGCAATGCCAAGCAGTGCCTTTGCAAGCCCGCGGTCAAGCTTCAGGTCTTTTATGGCCTCCTCGCCGCTTACGGAAATTTCCTCAAGCGCATCAAACATGTCTCCATACTTTGAGAGTATTTTGGTTTTTGCAGCCAAAACTTCCGAAGGGCTTATCTTGGACTGTGCAACGGCCACTTCAAACAGCTTGTCGGCCCTGCGCGTGCGCTTGACCATTTCAAGCTTCCTTTTGCGCTCGGCTTCTGACACGCGCTTTAGGGACAGGTCAATCTGGTTTTTTTCAGGCACAAGCTGGTAGATTTTTGCCACGACCTTCTGGCCCTCGTGCAAAAACTCATGAATATTTTTTATCCATCTTGGGGCGACTTCGGATATGTGGACAAAGGCCTCCCTGTTGCCATATTCCTCAAGGGCGCAAAACGCGCCGTAGGGCATTATTTTTTTGATTACCGCAAGCACAAGCTCGTCCTGCTCCGGCATCTGGTTTTGCGCATCAGCCATTTCTACCAATCCTTAGGGCATTTGCCTGCCATTTCTGGCAAGCCTACATGACTTTGACAATCTTGCCGCCTACTATGCGCACCCTGGCGCCAGTCGGCTTTGCAATCAGGCTTCCGCAAACAAGGCAGTTGACTTCGCTTGTTGCGTTCCCAAAGATGTTCTGCTCGTTCCCGCATTCGCACTTTACCCTCAAAAACTTGCTCATACCATCATTCTCCGATTTTGCAACAATCAATTTTTTTCAAGCTTGCTGTCCCCACTAAATTTTGTTCAGGAGCTACTTGTCTCAAGCTTCTTTTTTGTCCTTGTGCCTATTGTTCTTTCAACCTTCTTTTTGCAAACAACGCACTCAAGCACGACTTTCTGGCGCTTGCCCTGCTTTTTGACCGTTTTTTCCCCAGCGCGCTTTCCGCCGTGGCCCTTGAGCTTTCGCTCGTGCTTCCTGTTCCCTATGGCCATCGACCTCGCCCTGCCTTTTGCAGCAAGCCTGGCCTTGTGGGCAGTGTGCTTTTTGCAGTGGGGGCAATACGTATTCACTTCCTTTGGAAATTCCATCTTATCACCGTTAAAGTTTGTACCATCGTCTCTTTCACACGCCTCAAGGAGCACACGCGCATGTGCCTTGCCTAGAGAACTTGCGCATACTTGCCTTTCACCAAGCCCGAACTTTCGCTTTCTGGAACCGCAGTCTCGTCCCCGGGCTTGTAAGGGCCGTAAATGTTATTGTCCAATCCCCTAAAAGCAGGCACTTCTTTCAGAAATCTAATCTTTTTAAACCCACTGTGGCCCCCTGCGGCCCCCTCTTCGCTTACTATTGTAGTCTCCTCGTCCACTTCTGCTTCAAACCTTTTCTTCCCCTCGTCAAGAATGCCGACTATCCTGTCAAAAAGCTCATGCTCCTCAACTGTCATGCCGGCAGCGTCCTGGTGCGAATTTGACCTAAGTGCCTTGAAAAGTATCTTCTGCTGGCGCATTGAGTATATATCCTTAACTATTTTCCTGGTGTTTTCGTATTCCCTTATCTCCATGATGCTGTGGCTTTTTGCAAGCATCTCTTTTTTCTGCAAGAGCATCAGCCCTACCTTATCGTAGAAATCGTGCTCAAGTGCGACAATTGCGGCAGTCGCCTTTTCCTCCTGCTGCAGCCTTCGCAGCTCAGAATACGTCAGCTCCACCATAACCGCCCAACCGCTCCAACAGCACAAACAACAGTTTCCAAGGCCTAAAATTTCCACATTCATCTTATTAAACTGCACGCCTTTTTGCAAAGAAGATAGACCGCCCCTGCCTGGCACAGTGTTTTCCTTTCTCCCTGGGCAATCGGGCCAATTTTCCCACCTGCCATTGCAATCGGCGGTATTGCCTCCAGGGCAATGATTTCAACCTCCCCGTCATTAAAGGCAACCGCATCCGCCATCGGGTCAAATTCTCCAATCCTTTCCAGCCCAACGCTTCGTGCCGCAAGCCCGCTTCCACCGTGAATGGAATCTGGCAGGCGTATCAGCTTGCTTGTGTCAAGGGTGACATTCACGTCAGTCTGGCTTCCAAGGCAAACAGCAATCTCACTTTTTAAGGCCTCAATCCCCCGTGACATCTCTGCAGCATGGGCTGCATCACTGTAAATCCCGTTTTCCATGCCCCTGCGCAGGCTTTCAAGGTTTTTTTGGGTGTGCTTTTTCCCAAACATCCTCCATACTCCACTATCCCCTGCCTCAAGCCTTTTTTTTATCTCCCGCGCTATTTTGCCACCAAACCCGCCCTGCGTTATTTTAGGGCCGCAAAACACCTTGTTTTTCTGGCTGTCCCCTTTGAAGAAAAACGATTCCATGTCCAGACCGGTTCCCGATATATAATCAACGATTTCCCGTCGCTCCTCCCGGCCAAGCCTGACAAACCTGTCGTCCCTCACATGCACATGGTAGCCGCGCCCTCCTGAAAAGTTGATGCTGATTTTGCTTTTTTCAACTCCAAAATCATCAATCAGAAACTCCTCAACAAGCCTTACTGTCTGGCCCTTTATGTCCTCAAGGCACTTTTCGCATGTAAACTTGCCGCAGCTGTGGGCAGGCGCATCAAGGTCAAATATCAAGTCGGCTCCAAGCCAGTTTTTCTTTGCCATCGGCCTTGCGTCCGGAAATTCGTAGTATGCAGCCGAATAGGAAACATAAAACGGCGCAATCCTGCAAAGCGCCTGCTGCATTTCCTGCACAGTCTTGAACCACATGTGCCGCGTCTCAATCTTCTTTTCAGGGCTTCCAAATCCAAACTCCCTTGAGCCTGCCTGGGGAATCTCAATCCTGGCACTCCGATAATAACCGGCTATCAGCCCTTTCAAATATTCTATGTGTGAAACCTGCACCATTGCAAAATCAGTCTCCCTTCCCACTTTCCTCCTCATGCTGCCTAATGTTCCTTCCATGCACCCTCAAGTCGAATTTAAGCGGGTTGAAGCACCTGCAGCTTGCAATGCAGATGCCCCAGCTGTCCATCGAGGCGCAGGAAGGCATCCTGTATGCCTTGGACCTGACATGCTCCACCTGATATCTCGTTGTCTGCTCGTTAAAGTCCGGGGCAGTTGTGAAAAGCTTCACTATATCCTCTGTTGTAACCCCTGCGCTGACAAGATAGACTGCAAGGGCCCACCTTGAAGTGTGCGGAACATTTACCGAGGCTGCCAGGTCGGAAATTATCTTTTTTATGCAAGGGGGATAGTTCCCGATTGGTATTTTTACAACCTCCACCTGCTGGACTGGCAGAAGTTTCTTCAGCTTTTGCGCCAACCTGACAATCTGCTGCGGAAACTCCCCTCTGACAGGCATGCCTGACTCAATCCTCTTCCGTATTGCCTCTTCAAGCACCCTTGTTAGCCGCTCCCTTTTCAGGCCTGAAACAAAGCCGTGCGCCACATCCTGTCTGACAAGCCTGTAGTCGGCTGTCTTTGGGCAAAACCTCACATAGTCATGCAGTGGCATCCTGAAGCTCTCATGCCCTTTGGAATAGGTTCCCGATGCAGGGCCTTGGGCTTCAAAACCAACCCCCAAATCAACTGCAACCACCCGCAAATTCTCGTCGCTTTCATAGTCAAGGTAGCCCCTGGCCCTCTTTGACTCTGCAACCGCAAGCCTGTTAATGTAATACCTGTTTGCAAGGGTGCTTACAATCATCCTGCATATTGTGTATGCTGCAAGCTCGCCAACAACAACAGATTCAAGACCGCCAGGGGCAAACTTGGGTATCTCCCCCCTCTCTCCGATTGCCGCCAATGCCCTTTTTGCGCCTGCCTCAAGATACAAGTCTGAAAAGCCTATGTTTTTACTGGAGGCAAACTGCTTTGAGTCAGACAAGAAGGGGTATTTTGCATGCATCTCAATTTCCATACAAACCAGCAATTTTTCCAAGCGCCTTTCGCATTCTGTCCAGCGGCTTTCCGGCCGCTGCGTATGCAAGCCCCGCATATCCGCAGTCAAATGCCGCAATGAATGCAATGCTTGCAAGCCCTATGCCGCCAAAAATCCCAACGCCAGGGTTTAGGTATTCCACCGCTGCAACCGCAAGCGCGCATGCCTCCAGAACAACCCTTTGCTTTGCTATTGCCTTTATCTCATCAGCATATGCGCCGGCTGCAAAAAGAATGAATAAAATAATGTTGAAGCTCAAACCCCCGCCTTGCGGCCAAAAATATGCTGCCGCAAAAGCAAACGACACAACCCCTGCCCAGTGTTCAGTCCTGTCAATCTTTCCTGCAAGCAGGGAGCCTGCAATTGCAGCCATGTAAATTGTGGCGGCATCGGTTTTTGCAGCCACAAGCCCCAAAATCACCCCCCATGCGCAGCCTACTAGCGCGATGTTGAGCCTCCAGGGAATCTCAAAGCCGAATTTTTTCAGCGCTGCAAGCCATTTTTTGCCCTTGGGGCTATCCAGCATATGGTCTGCTGCCTTGACAAATGCCCCAGCTACTGCTGCGGCGGCAAGATAGACGAAATTTTGTGCAAAAAAACTGGCAAGCATGAAATCCCCTGCTGCTGAAAGCAGAATGCAGCCCCCTCTCCCTGCCTTCAATTTGCCTGCGCAGGCTTAAATAAGTAGCAAATCGGTTTTCCAGCTAGCCGCACTCAAAACTCAATCAGATTCGGCAGGCTTTGTCTTTTTAGCGCTTGCTTTAACTGCAATCTTTTCTTCATCCAACATTGCTGCCTGCTTTACAAGCTGTATTTCTATTGCCTTGAGCTGCTTTACCACCGGTTCGCTTTCGTTAAGCTGGTACAACTTTGCCCTTCCGACAACCCTTGTCAGTTTCACAATCCTGTGCTTTTCAAGCTCCTCCCAATAGTTAAATAGCGTAGCCCAGCTGATGTTTGCCCCCTTCGCTATCTCCGTTTTCGTGAAATCTCGGAGCCTGTTTTCAAGCAGGAAATCAATCACTCTGAAATTCGGCTTGTCGCCAAAGAAATCCAAAAACACGGATTTGCTCTCAGAAAAAGTGTTCGTCATGGGAGTTGCCTCGTATATATGTTTAAACATCAATATTTAAAAACTTTTACATCAATATATTAAAACTTGCATATTATTACTATTATCATGTAGTTTATTAAATGGTTGAAAAATCTTTCTCAAGAGAACAAGCCAGGGCCCACATCCTCCACAAACTTGCCCGCCACAGGAATTGGGGCGCAAAACACACACCTCTGTTATACGCGCGCTCGGGGCTTCCAAAAGAATTCCTGGACAAATCTGAAGACCTTGCAAAAGAGCTTGCAAACGAAGGATTTTTGACGTGGCTGAAAAAGACAAACAAGATTCACATATCACTAAATTCTGCAAGGAAAAAGGAAATAATTGAGCTTATTGAAAGATACTTTGGCAAGCAAATCTGGTAGTGCTAAAACAAGGAACTAGCGGTCTAAACTATCTTGTGCATCAAAAGAGGCAGGTTTATCGTCGCATCCCCGTAGACATAAGCATGCGTGGCCTTTTCCTTTATTTTCCCCCAGCTTATGGCCTCGCGCGTCTTTGCCCCGCTCATTGAGCCGTCCCACTCTGCTGCAGTGGTAAGGTAAATCGCATAATCAAGCCCGCCTCGCATTATGTTGACCCCGATTATATGGTGCTTTGAAATCCCGCCGCCAAGAACTATCGCAGCAGTCTTATCTGCATTGAGCGTGATGTCTGCAAGGGCCTTCATGTCCTTTGTGACATCAATGCCAAAGCCCCTGTTCCTCTGCTTGTAAAAATAGGTCTGCAAGCCAATTGCCCCGTCGGTAATTCCGGGGCAGAACACTGGAATGTTATTTTCAAAGGCGCAAACAAGAAATGAATTATCTCTATGCTTGCCACCGCTTCCTCCAGAATTCATTTTGCCCTTTCCCACCTTACTACTTCCGCCAAGCTTTTCAGCCAGGTATCCCCCAGCTTCATGCGTAAATTCGCTTGGGGAAATCATGTTGCCATATTTCTTTACAGCATTGCCGGTAATTTCTCCAAATAGTTTTTCAAAAAGAACGTACCTGTCGTTTGGCACAAGTATGTTGCCAATCCTGTTTATCCCTTTCTTGTGAAGCGCGGCATCGTCAAGTTCAAAGTCACCGCGCAGATACGGCTTGAAGCACTTTATCATATCGTGCTCTATTGCCCCAGGCGTAGTGACTACAGCATCCACAAGCCCAGAGCCCACAAGCCTTGCAATGTAGCCGCGCATGCCAGATGCCACAAGATTTGCAGTAAAACCTAGATAAACCGCAAACTCTTCTTTGGCAGCAGCCCGTTTGCCTCCTCCTAACTTTGTAGCGACAATTTGCCTGAGCACACTTCTTGCCTGCCCAAGCTCGCCTGCCTGAAAGCCTGCATTTGCGGCGTTTTCCAGAAAATCGTCAAGGTTTGACACATCTTCAATATTCTCATTCATGCTCCCACGTTCCCTTTTTCGCATCCCCTTGCTTTAATCCTTTGCCTGCCTTGTGCCATGCATTGTGCAAGACAGGGCAAATGGCAGCTCGCCTGCCAAATCCGAGGCATTGAAGTTCGCCCCCATGATTTTTGCAAGCATGTCGCCTGCAAGGCCGTTAAGGTAGGCGGCTGCGCATGCCGCAGAATATAAGTCTGTTTTGCACGCCAGGGCCGCAACCAATCCAGCAAGCACATCGCCAGTTCCGCCTTTTGTCATGCCGGGGTTGCCGGTAAAGTTAAGCTTGACATTTCCTTGAAAATCAAAAATACAATCAAAGCCAGGAGTCTTAAGCAGAATATTGCAGGAATGTTTTCTAGCCAGTCTTCTTCCAGCTTCAATCCCGCCATTCCCGGCCCCTGCGCTTACCGCAATTCCAAATACTCTCTCAAACTCCACTGAATGCGGCATAAGCAAGACACCTGGGTGCAAGTAAGGCAAAACATATGGATAAAGCGCCCCTGCATCCAAAACCAGCCTTTTCCTGTATTTTTTTGTTTTTTTAAGCAAGGCAGTCGTAAGTTTTCTTGTCTCTTGCGTGTTTTCCATGCCGTTTCCAACAAGGACGCAGTCAGCCCACCTGACATGCCGCTCAATCTCTTTTTTGCCAATGCCAATGAATTCAAACAATTTTGGCTTGATCTTGTTTGCAATTTCAATATTGCTATTTTTGCCACCCTCGCCTTTACCACTTGGCGAGTAAAAGAAAATAAGGTCGCAAAAGCGGCTTGCCCCACTCATTGCAAGCAAGGGGGCGCCATGATATTTTCTGCTTCCCCCGACAACCAGAAGCACGCCGTTTTGCCCCTTGTGGCTGGATGAAGTTGGGGCAAACGCCCTGATGCCGCCTAAATCGGAGCCGGAAGTCCTGGGGTATTTTTTCAAGGCTGCTAAAACAGGGCGCATGTTCTAGCTAATAAAAAAAGAGGTAAATAAAGCAGAGCCCTGCCGGACAAATTTAACTGCAATACTGTTATCCTCTCATTATTGTCGTGCCAGGCACCCAACTTAACTCCTCTCATTTATGGGTGCCACTAAGTCTAATACAATTTCCTGTTTTCCTTTTCCGTCAAAAGAAGCCTTTCATTGTAACTATTCTTTTGCGCCCGCTTTTTGCACAATTTCTGCACACAATTTAAGAGGAAATAGTTATGCTAATTTTGCTTGTACCTCTGTTTGCTTGCAGGTTATTTGTATCCACTTTTCCAGCCGCAACTTTTCCTTCAATTCTCTTAATCTATTCCTTCAAACCAGTCCTTCAAACCAGTAGTCATGTATTATAAATATAGCATTCAATATATCATCCAGTGATAATATGAATGTAAATATTGGAGATTACTACGAGATGAAGCTTCGCCGCATTATAGCACGCGGCGTGGCTGCAAACAAAACCGAAGCCCTGCGCATGGCCGTCAATGCCTTTGAGCAGCAGCTAAAAGACGAGGAGGAAACCCTTGTACTTGCAAAGCTTCAGGAAGAGGACAAGCATCTTGACAGGGGCAAGGCAATAACACTTGACCAGCTGCTAAAAGAGAACAAGATGAACAGAAAAGACTTAAAATGAGGCTTGAGCATGTACGCAGTATCTGTTCTCCCTGCAGCCAGAAAGGAATTTTCTGCTTTGGATGGCTCGGTGAAGGAAATTTTCCGCAAGCACCTGATAAAACTCGAAACCCATCCTCCGCAGCACTTTCTCAAAGGCGGAAAAAGATATGCAATGGAGGAAGTTGGGCAGGGCCGCATTGCCTGCGAGGTAATTGGGGATACAATTTCTATACTCCACTTTTTTGCAACCCACAAAGAATACGAAAAGTGGTACAGGAATCTGGGCTAGTTTTTCTAAGTGAGAAAAGGTATAAAAAACAGGCCTGACATTCAAGGCATTGTCTTGTCCATCAAACCTTATATTGCCCCTATCTCCTGGTTCAGCCTGCCAATCTCCTTTAGTGCGCAGCCCACATAATCCGTGCTTCCATACTTCTGGTACGCATAGGTTATGCCGCTGGACGAGTTTATCCGATGCAGCGGCAATGTTTCCCTCCACACGGTTCTAAGTATCTTGGCAGTGTCTGCTGCGCTGCCACCCTGCGCCCCAACTCCGGGTATCAGAAGCGGCAATTTCTTGTGCGAGTCGTAAAACTGCCATATAATAGTCTCTAGCTCGTCAATATAGGTTGCCCCAAAGACCGCACCCACTCCATCCACGTGCCATTTTTCCATTTTTGATGCAACATGGGCAAATACCTGCTTTCCATTGTCGAGCACCATTGACTGCAAATCATGGGAGCCGGAGTTGGAGGTCTTGCAAAGAATGTAAACCCCGCGCCCCTGCTTGCATCTTTCAATGAACGGCATCACGCTGTCCTCTCCCATGTAAGGGGAAACCGTAGTCGCATCCGCATTCCAAAAATCAAACACTTCCTTTGCATACGCCTCACTTGACCTGCCAATATCCCCGCGCTTTCCGTCAAAAATTATCGGCACCTTGCCCTTGTACCTGTCAATCAGCGCCTTAAGCGCCCGCAGGCCGTCAAAACCATATTGGGCAAAATAGGCATAGTTGGGTTTTATTGCCCCAATTGATGCGCCTGCCAAAACCTGCTGCTCGCAAAGTGCGGCATCAACAATCTCTGAAAAAAAGCCCACAATCCTTTCTTCCCTGCCAGCAACTGAAGGGGGCAATTTCTCAAGAATCGGGTCAAGCCCAAGGCACACAATGCTCCTGTTTGCCTTTGCACAATCCGCCAAAAACTCAATATATCCCATTACACCGCCAGTCAAATTCTGTATTCAGTCAAACCCCGTATTTTTCCTTGTATCTTTTGTAGTTTTCATAATCAGTGTCGCTTACTGCTATTTTTCCATCGATAACCTTGTTGTGCAGGTAATCAAAAATTTCGTCTGCATTGACTATTGCGTGCACCGGGACCTTAGCCTTCCCCTCAAACTCCCTTATGGCGCTTTTGCCCTCATCGTTTTTCTCCAGCCTGTCAACTGCGATTATCACTGCCTTTACCTTGGCTTTTGCCGTGCTTTTCAATTGCGCAACCGCCTCTTCTTTTGTTCCGCCAGTTGTAAACACATCATCAAGCAGAACTATCCTAGAGCCGTCGGTTATTTTGCTTCCAACATATACTCCCTTATCTCCATGTTCTTTTGCTTCTTTGCGGTTAAAGCACCAACCTTTTGCAATCCCAAATTCTTTATGGTATGCAATCGAAGCTGCAACCGCCAGGGGTATGCCTTTGTAAGCAGGTCCAAAAAACAAGTCAAACTTATCCACTAAAACATCATTTGTTTTTCTGGCAAAAGCAAGGCCTAGTTGATATGAGGCATTGCCGTCATTGAAAAGCGAGGCGTTGAAAAAATAGGGCGAAACACGGCCTGATTTGAGCGTAAACTCCCCGAATTGGAGTGCGCGGCACCCAAAAAGAAACTCTATGAACTCCTGCTTGTACGCTTCCACACAAATCTTATTGGCAGCAAATATTAATAAGCAGATTTTCTTGCAAGCCAGACACAGGTTTTCTTACAACCCAATAACAGGTTTTTCCCTATTCTTATTTCTTTTCCTTGAGCTTCTTGATTTCCTCGTTTAGTTTAATTTGCCGTTTGTTGGCCCACACAGCATAGCCTAAAAGCGTTATTGCCATGCCAAGAAGCAAGCTTGTACTGGCAATATATATGCTCCAAAAATCATCTATCAGTTTTTGCTTTTGCAATGCCGAGTCCGCGGCGGCTTTCCCAAGCTTTGCCGAGTCGGGATTAGCAAGGCCATTACTTTCATCCCCCTTTTTCTCAGCCGCCTTTTGGGAAAGATAAATTTTCAGCTCCTGGCCTGTCATTACCTCGTTTGGGTTTGTGGAGTCAAGCGGCAACATAATGCCTCCCGCAGGTGCAAAGGTTGGCTTTGCTTTATTTTCCCTGTGGCCGATTCCAACGCTTCTTGCAGCTGCATCTTCCTTTTTGGAACTGTCCTGCATGATTGATTCCACTTCAACCCCATTTCCGCCTTTCATGGCAGCAAACTTCGCTCTTCGTGCCATAATTATCCTGTTCTTGTTGCTTTCACTAATTGTGGCTACCACTTTCCTTGCGCCAAACTCAACCGGCTTCTCCGAGAACTTGGCGATGAAATAATTTACAGTGAAAGCTGCAGCTACTGTAAATATTACGGCTTTCAGTGCGGTGGCTGGTCTTGGCATATAAACACGTTAAGACAATTTTCACAACAAGACTTTATAATTCTTTTTCCTCTTTTTTGGCGCAATGGGGGGACCGAGATTTGAACTCGGATCACCAGGTCCCAAACCTGGCAGCATACCAGGTTAGCCCATCCCCCCACCATAAGGGGAACATAGTTAGTCACTTGCTCCCCTTGAGGTCTTCATCCCTGCCATAAGGGAACCAAGCATATCAAATGCTCCCTTAAGGCTTTCAACCCTTTAGTAAATCACCAGCAACTAAAATAACTGCTAATTTTTCAGCTTCAAGGAACGACTACCATAAGGGAACTCGTGATGAAACTAACGCTCCCCTAATCCTTTCACTAAAATTGCCAACTTAAGTTAAAAAAAGCATTGTGGGAGCCAAAGTCCCGCCTAGTCGTCCTTTTTCAGCCAGCCAATCGCCCAGTAGACAAGCGGCGTGTGCAGCATGTTTGCAAACACCTTGTAGAGCCACCAGGGCACTGAGATGGAGATAATGAATTCAAGGGGAAAGCCTGCAACGCCATAGAACGCAAGCAGCATGAAAATTATGGTGTCAACAAACTCGCCAACCACGTTAGAGATTGTTGTCACAAGCCAGATTTTCTTCCCTTTATACTTTTCCCACAAATCGTGGAAAACATTTATGTCAACAACGTGTGAAATCCAGTAGGCAACAAGGCTTGCAATCATTATCCTTCCTGAAATCGCATAAAGGGCCTGATACTCCTTTTCATATGCAAACCTTGCAGCAGCGGGTGCAGTTAGGGAAATAAATGTGAATATGGCCATAATTACAATTGCAACAAGCCCGATGTTGATTATGTTCTTAGCCTCCTTTTTGCCGTATACAACACCGACAGCATCGATAATAACAAATGTCAGCGGGTATGTCAGGATGGCAACAGAAAATATCAATCCGAACTTAAGGGCAAGCCCAAACAGTGTAAATGATATTGTTGGCCCGCCTAAATCGGTGACCTTCAGTCCAATGGTGTTTGCCGCAATTAAGCAGGTCACAAAAAATGCGTAACACAAATCCAATTTTTGCCGTTTTGTAAATTTTGGTAGAAATTCCATGCAATTAATCTGCCAAAAATATTCTTAAACCCAGTTGGCAAGAAATTTTGTGCGGTTGTTTTTTCTATAAATGTTGTACTAATGCTTTTTTAGCAGTATCTATTCAAATATTTTACGAAATACGAATAATAAAGAAGAAATAAGAAATAACTGCAAGCAAACCCGATTGCAATACTGGTGGTTCATACGGACGAAACAGACAAAAAACTCCTTGAGCTTCTAAAGCGCGACTCAATCTCAACAAATGCTGTTCTTGGAAAAGCTGTCGCCCTCTCTGAAGGCGCTGTTCGAAAGCGCATTGAGGCAATGAAAAAAAGCGGCGTGATAAGCCGCTTTACAATAGACGTTCGCGGGGCAGGCGCTGCCGTTCGCGCACTTGCATTCATCACACTTGAGCCGCATGCATCAAACGTGCAGCTATGCAAGAAAATATCTGCAATGCAAGGCGTTGACAATGTCTGGGAGACAATCGGGGTGAAAGACATCTGCGTCGTGCTCTCCTCATTTACAATGGACGAGCTCAACTCCGAGCTCGATACAATTAGGGGCCTTGCAGGGGTTGCCACAACGGAAACATTCGTGATTTCAAAAGAGTGGCTGTAAAAACAAAAAAGATATGAAACGGTTATATATTTAACTTACCGCAAAATACAACATGTGTCTGCCAAACAGTCTTGCAGTGGAAACACACAAGTCCACCCCCTCTGGTAAACACGCAGTAACAAACGTATTTCAGACCATTCTAGAAAGACGCGCAGCCTTGCCAGTGCAAAGACATTGCTTTATTGGCGGGCTTTTCCTGCCTGAGCATCTTGAGAAAGACGCAAGAAGGCTTATCCGGCTTGCACACGGCACCACCGATGGCCTGGCACTTACTTCAAAACTTGTCAATGTTGATTCGGGGGCTGTCAAATCTGCGGCTGACCTGATTGAGCTTGTTGAACCTTTTTCCCAGTCGCTTGTCATAAACCGTGTTGTTGTGTCTGCCTGTGAAAACTGTCCTCAGTTGGCATCGGAGATTTTTGACCTTGCCAAAACCATGCTTGAGCTTCTTCCCCAAGGAAGGCTTGTGGCGGTTTGCGACAGCTTCACGCTTCTTTGCAAAAGCAAGTCAGTCAGGGAAGGCCAAGTGGCATTACTCAAGGAGGCTTTTGAGAAAATCATGCCTTCAAGGAGAATGGGCTTTGCGCTCCACGGTGTAAGCGAGTTATTCAAACAAGGTGGGTTTGAAAGCAGGGAGCTTGAAAAAATCCTGGACCGCATTGTGGCAAACCTCAACTCAGGGCGCGAGGGATTTTTGCCCCCCGAAGCCCTCTCCACCATCTCATGTGGCTATTTCCACCAAACCTGCAGCGCGACAAAGAATTATTTCCTGCGGGCGCTAGAAGCTGGGACTTTGGTCAAGACAACCGCTTTCATTAGCGGCAGTCAAAAGACAATTTATGTAAAGGGTTACTGGTCAGAATCCGGGAACGTGCTTGGGTTTGAGCCCGAGTCAAACAGTGTGTATGCACTTCTAATCAGCGGCGGGGAAATAACTGATACAAGATTCAATTGGGAGTACAGCGACAAAACGCTACAGTGGAGAATTTTCGAACTTGAAAATCAATGCGCCAGTCTCCGGCACCAGATTTAGTCAATGCTAGTTTTATATATTTTTTAACAGTAATTACAACATGACAAGCTCACAACTGGAATTACTAAGGCCAAGTACGTTCATATACAAGCACAGTAGCGGGCTACAAATCACAAGCGGACTGTTTTCAAACAAGCGTGCCAATGCGTTTTATAAGGAGAGCCCCTATGGGAATACCTTCAGCTGGAAGAACATGGCACTAATGAAGAAGCGCAGCCAAAAGCTTCGGTTATTTATCGACGAACACAAACACAAAATCACTTCGCCAATACTCGAAGCAGGCCCGTGCCTGCACCCTCTTGCAACACCTTCCGATTTCCCAGGCTCAAGGATTTTCTACTGGGAAAAAGACCCATACATCATTATGGCGCTATCCGCGCAGTTTGGAAAAACAATAAATATTGTCAACATTGACTTTTCATCTGCATCTGTAAAGCAGGTCCAAAAACTGCACAAGAGGCGATTTGAGAAGTTGGGTCTTGGCCAAGTCTCATTTGGTGCCATTATCGCCTCACAGGTGCTAAATTACATTGACTACAAAAAATTTCTTTCGCTTGCACGGGCTCTTCTCAACCCAGGCGGGCTTCTTTTTCTCAACAACGGGAAAAACACGGGCATTTACAAGCTGTTTTCATCCAAAAGGCCAAAAACCACACTTGAAATCCCTACTTACCTTGAGGCAATAGGGTTTGAGGTGGTGGATTGGCAAATCGAGCAGGCTTACAAAAAAGGAAAAAAAGGCGCAGACGGAAGCTTCATCACCCTTGTTGCAAGGAAAATTTGAATATTCCTCTTTTGTTGCCTGTCTTTGTTTTCCATAATTTTTTCGCATTTTTGCTTTCGCCAATCGCCGAACTAATGCCTTTTTAGCACTGCCACGTGCAGTTTTATCACCTTTTGGGAAAAGTTATAAACAAAAACTGATTATCAAGCAGCGTTGGGCTTATTCGACTCCACGCCCAAATGTTGCCGATACATCAAGTTTATTGTCGGAAAAAGAATTGTTGGAGAGGAGATTTGCTATGGTCGAATGCACGGAATGCGCATCACAAATAACCCTAAAAGAGGGCACCGAGGTTGGGGAGATAATCACATGCCCCGATTGCGGAACAAAACTTGAGGTCAAATCCGTCTCTCCTCCAAGCCTTGCAAAGGCTCCGGAGGTGCAGGAGGACTGGGGCGAGTAAGAAATTGTTTAGGTGCTTGCGCTATGGAACTTGGCATGGTTTATACAATAATCACGGCTGAAAACAAGCTTCTTCTTGAAGAAGGCAAAAAACAGGGCGTTGAGTTTGCCCGATACAATGATTCCGAGCTTTTAATGCCAGTCACTGATGTTAGTGTTGCCAAAAACAAAAGCGCCTTGCCTGAAATGGTCCTGCAAAGGTCAAGCTCTTTTACAAGGACTCTCTATACAACGCTTTTTTTTGAGGCGGCAGGAAGCAGGGTTGTCAATTCGCTACGCACACAGCAGATTTGCGGCGACAAGGCATATTCATCCGCACTGCTTGCAAAGGCGGGTGTTGCCACCCCAAGAACGTTTGTCTCCTGCTCAAAGGAATCTGCAATGCAGGCAATCGACTCACTTGGCTACCCTTGCGTCATCAAGCCAACAATTGGCTCTTGGGCAAGAATGGTGAATCGGATTAATGACCGTGATGCGGCTGAGGCAATACTTGAGTCCCGGGAGGTGCTTGGCGGCCCATGGCAGCAAATATACTACCTTCAGGAGCACATTGACAAGCCTGGCCGTGACATTCGCGCCTTTGTAGTCGGCGATGAAGTTATTGCGGCAATCTATCGCATCTCAACTGAAAAATCGGGCTGGCTGACCAATACGGGAAGGGGCGGCAGGGCTGAAAACTGCCCTGTCACAGGCCAGATGCGCGAGATAATACTGCGTGCAGTTTCGATTGTTGACAAGGGAATCTATGGTGTTGACTTGATGGAGTCAAAGGAAGGGGGTTTTGTCGTGCATGAGATAAACCACACAACCGAGTTTCGAAATTCCATCACGCCAACAGGCGTCAACATACCCGGCAAGATGATCGAGTGGCTAAAAAAAGAGGCGAAAAGCTAACCGCTCATCGCGCGAATCTTTGTGCGTGCGCGCACAACCGAGGTGAACTTCAAGGTTTTGTTTCAATTGCAACAGTTTGTTTTATTTTTGTTGTCCTGCGCACGCAATGTTTATAAGCAAGACAAGGTGCACAAATCCCATCCTTTCTAAAATGGATGGGATGAGGGATAACAAATGACCGAATGCATAGAATGTGCGGGAAACCTGACAATTGGAACGCAACCAATGCTTGGCGAAATCATATCATGCTGCGACTGCGGCACTAAAATGGAAGTAAGGTCCGTAACTCCACTCAAGCTTGAGTCTGCTCCGCAGGTTGACGAGGACTGGGGCGAGTAGGAACGGCTGCGGCTTTTCGCAGTTATCTTATTTTGCCATCCACTGCCTTTATTTTTATCTTCTATTTTTTGCAATTCGCCGCAAGCAAACAAATGGTTTTAACGCGGCAGTGCATGACCGGCGGCATGGCAACATGCTTCTGGCTGTATAAGGGTTGATTGACAATGGCAAAATTCGGACTTATCTACACAATAATCACAGCGGAGAACCGCATGTTGCTTGAGGAAGGAAAAAAAGCAGGCATTGAGCTTGAGCCAATGTGCGACACTGATTTTGTCCTGCCCATAACGGGGCAAGAAGGCAGCGAATCACCAACGGGCTGTGCACAGAAAGCCCTGGACATCATTCTCCAGCGCTCAAGCTCATACTACCGTTCACTCTACTCCACAATGCATTTTGGGGCACAGGGAAGCCAAATTGTCAATTCCCTGAAAAGCCAGCTTGTTTGCGGCGACAAGGCACACACTTCAATACTTCTTGCAAAAAACGGCATTCCAACCCCAAAAACATATCTCGCCTATTCTCCGGAGTCTGCGCAAAAAGCCATCGGGGAACTTGGCTACCCGTGCGTGATAAAGCCCACTATTGGCTCGTGGGGCAGGCTTGTAAGCAGGTTAAACGACAAGGATTCTGCCGAGGCGGTAATTGAGTCGCGCGAGGTGCTTGGCAATGCGCAAAACCGCATCTACTATCTTCAGAAGCACATTGAAAAGCCGGGGAGGGATATTCGCGCAGTTGTTGTAGGGAAGGAGGTGCTTTACACGATTTATCGAAAATCGGCAAACGGCTCACAATTCATAACCAACACAAGTTCAGGCGGCGTGGCGCAAAAGTTCCAAATAACCTCTGAGCTTGAGGAGCTTGTTCTCAAGGCAGTTTCTATTGTTGATGATGGAATCTATGGTGTTGATCTGATGGAGTCAAAGGAAGGCGGTTTTGTTGTGCATGAAATCAATCATAATATAGATTTTCGCAATTCAATGGAAATTGGGGGAGTCAATGTTGCAGAAAAAATTGTGCAGTGGCTCAAATCCCAGGCTAAATAGTATATATAAAAAAGCCAATCAACTCCCAATACCTATTATCAAACTGGTGATTTCATATGGAAAAAATACGCGCATCAATTATTGGCGCGTCAGGTTATACTGGCGGCGAGCTTTTGCGCCTGGCCCTGATGCACCCGCAAATCGAGCTTGTGCAGGTGACTTCGGAGAGATTTGCAGGCACTGCAGTCACAAAACTCAATCCAAATCTTCGCGGTTTCACGCAACTTGCATTCACCCCTGTCAAGGAATTGAAAACCGATGTTGACACGATTTTTATCTGCACACCCCACAAAACCGCTTCGCCTTATGTCAAACAGTTTATGGAAACTGGCGCAAAAATCATTGATTTGTCTGCAGATTTTCGCCTTAAAAACAAGGACGTTTATGCCAAATACTACGGCGTGCACCCAAACCCCGAACTGCTGCCAAAATCAGTATACGGCATTCCCGAGCTTCACCGCGAGGAAATAAAAAAAGCAAAACTTGTGGCTTGCGCCGGCTGCCTTGCAACCTCGGCGATACTTGCACTAGCCCCTCTTGTAAAAAACAAGATAATACTGCCGGAGGGAATTATCGCAGACTCAAAAATCGGCTCGTCAGCAGGCGGCGCCGGCTTTGACATATCAACGCATCACCCTGAAAGGTCCGGTACTGTGCGCTCCTACAAGCCATCAAAGCATAGGCATACTGCTGAAATAGAGCAGGAGCTTTCTGCAATAGCAGGCGCGCCAATTTCAGTTGGCCTCACGCCGCATGCAGTTGAAATGGTGAGGGGCATACTCACCACAATACACGCAAGGCTTGCAGGCAAAACCGCAGATGTGGATGTTTGGAAGGCTTACCGCTCATTTTACTCGGGCTCGTCATTTGTAAGGCTTGTCAAAGACAAGGAAACGCTTTACAGATATCCTGAGCCAAAGCCAGTTGTGGGCTCCAATTTTGTTGACATTGGCTTTGAGCTTGATGAGGAAAAAGGCAGGATAATTGGGATGAGCGCCATTGATAATCTTGTCAAGGGAAGTGGCGGGCAGGCAATCCAGTGTTTTAATCTAATGAATGGTTTGGATGAGAAAACAGGCTTGTGGCAGCCGGGCTTCCACCCACTTTAGAAAAATAGGTTATGATCATGGCGGAAAAAATTGTAGCTGAAAACTCAATGGCTGGAAATATGCCGGCTGGAACAAAGCTTGATCAAAAACCAATTGTTGTTGTCAAGATAGGCGGCAGCATTGCAAGCAACCCAGGCTTTATTGCAAAAGACATTGCAGCATTGCAATCAAAATACTCTATTGTTATTGTGCATGGCGGAAGCGCCCAGATCAATTCGCTTTGCAAAAAACTTGGCATAACCCCGCAGTTTCTCACATCGCCTGGCGGCTTCAAATCCCGCTACACAAATCAGAAAGTCATTGAAGTTTTTGTGCTAGCCCTTGCCGGAGAGGTGAGTGCTAATGTGGTGCTTGCGCTTCAAAAAGAAGGCATTAATGCTGTAGGGCTTTCTGGTTTTGATGGAAAGCTGACTCTTGCAAGGCAAAAAGTTGTCACTTCAGTTGATGAATCAGGCAAGCAGAAAATTATCCGAGACGACTACACGGGCAAAATCGAGAAAATCAATGGCTCTCTTTTGCACACGCTTTTGTCACAAGGCTATGCTCCTGTTGTTGCTGCACTTGCAATGGGCGAGGCATGCCAGCCGCTCAACGTTGATGGCGACAGGCTTGCTGCAATGGTTGGCGTGGAACTGCATGCTGATATTTTCATTTCACTAACCGATGTGGATGGCTATTACAAAAATTTCCCAAACGATTTGGTTCAAACTCTCAATCGCGAAGAGCTTGCATCTGCAATTGAAAATGCCGGCGGGGGCAAGGCAAGCGGCGGCATGAAAAAGAAATTATTTGCGTGCGCAGAGGCTCTTGACGGCGGTGTTGAGGAAGTGATAATAGGGAACGGCACAGTTGAAACCCCTATCAGCAAACTGCTTTTGGGGGCAGGAACACACTGCAGGAAATAATCAAATTGAAGGCAAAAAGCACCAGTCAGAATATCTAAATTGTAATATGTTTAATAGAAACAGAAACAGAAATTGTGCTTATCCAAAGTGGTGTATAAAATGGAATTGACAAGCGATGAAATAATACTGGGGGAAAAAGCCGCAGAGCTTTCCTGCTACAACAAACGTCCCTTTGTCGCGCAGAAGGGTGAAGGGGTTTATCTTTACGATAAATCAGGGAAAAGATACATTGATTGTGTCATGGGGCACGGTGTTGGAGTCATTGGCCACTGCCACCCAAAAGTTTCAAATGCAATTGCTCAGCAGGCAAAAACCCTTGTCTGCTGCCCGGAAGTATTTCCAAACCATCAGAGAATGGAATTTGAGCAGGAACTATTGTCAGTTGCACCTGGGGAGAAGCTGCGTTCTGGAAAAGTTTTCTTGTGCAACTCGGGTACCGAAGCAATGGAAGCAGCACTAAAACTTGCCCGCGCATTTACAAAGAAAAAAGGGTTTGTCTGTGCAATGAATGCTTTTCATGGCAGGACAACAGGCTCCCTTGCCCTCACATTCAACCCAAAATACCGCGAGCCATTCGAGCCTTTAATAGGTCCAGTAAAGCGCGTGCGTTTTGGCGACATTGCAAGCCTTGAGGCTGCATTTGCACAAGCAACCGAACAGACAAACCAAGCAAGCCAACCATACCAGACCAGACAAAAAATCCTGACAAGTCAAACAGACCAGGAAAGCCAGGCAATCCAAGAAAGCCAAAAATATCAGACAAGCAGCCATGATATTCAAATCAACTCCAATATTGCAAGCCACGATATTGCCGCTGTTGTGCTTGAGCCAATCCAAGGAGAGGGAGGCGTCAGGCCTCCGCCTGCAGGTTACTTTAAGGCAGTGCGGGAGATTTGCGACAAGTGGGGCACGCTTCTAATAATAGATGAAATCCAGACTGGATTTGGCAGGAGCGGAAAAATGTTTGCAATTGAGCATTTTGACTGCCAGGCTGACATTGTCTGCATGGCAAAAGGCATAGCAGGCGGAGTGCCTTGCGGAGCCATAATTGCAAGACAGGGTATTGACTTTGCACCGCAGCAGCACGGGTCGACATTTGGCGGAAACCCTTTGGCAGCTTCTGCGGGAATTGCATCGCTTGCGGCAATAAAGGACGAGAAAATGTGCGAAAATGCTGGCACAGTTGGCAAATATTTTCTTGAGCGGCTAAAAGAATTTGAAACTTCCAAGAAACTGGTCAGGGAAGTTCGCGGAAAGGGGCTGATGGTTGCAATAGAGCTCAAAAAGCCTTCAAAAGAATACCTCTCAAAGCTCATTGGGGAAGGCGTGCTTGCTTTGCCTGCAGGAGATATGGTATTAAGGTTCCTTCCGCCTTTGATAATAACCAAAGAGCAGGTGGATGAGGTAGTTGCGGCGCTAGACAGGGTGCTAGAATAAATTCTTGAAAAAGTTTTTGATTTAAGTTCTTGATTGAATTTTTGATTGAAATATTTGGAGTTTATATTTATGGACCATATCGAATTTCTTGACAAACTGGTGCAGACTCCCAGCCCAAGCTTCAAGGAACAGGAAGTTGCAAAGCTTTGTGAAGAATATCTCAAGCAATTTCCATTCGAGAAAGTTTGGATTGATGAAGTTGGAAATTCGGTCGCCACAAACTACAAGCCAACCAAAGGGGTAAACCCGGATTTGCTC
>VGKX01000003.1 GCA_016866895.1 Candidatus Parvarchaeota archaeon | reverse complement strand
CCCAATCCGCTGTCCTGCCAAGCAGTATTTTGCCAAGCCGGATATGCCAAGCCATGGGAAACTCAAACATGCCGCTTTGCGCCTAAAACCGCAATTTTGGCAAGCCGCAGGCGGGAAGCCGCCATTTTTTTTGCCCAAAACTCCACAAAACATTTATATTCATATATTGCGGCAAATTATAACGGAATTTTCAATGCAATATAAAACCAGGATTAATGTTTGAATTTATGTTTGAATTTATGTTTGAATTAGTTGAATTATACTGCCGGAATCGTGCGCATTTCAATCCAAAAAAGTCTTCAGATTGGTGGGATTTTGAATACTGCTCTCAGGTCGCTTCAACAAAACTCAAATCCAAGGTGCCTTGTCACTTGGAGGGCAAATGACATCCCAGCAGAGTTTGTCAAGCGCTTTAACAAGCACTCAAAAAGGGTGCTCAATATTCTCAAAGCCCAGAATTTTCTAGGGAACAGAGTCTGCCGCGGCGTGTTTTTCAAAAAAAACCTCTCAGGCATTTCACAGAGGATTTCACATGCCTACGAGCTGAGGGCTGAAAAGGACGGCTTGACTTTTGATTATGGCTCCTCGGCTGACAATTACCGCCTTGCACGGGTTTATTCACAAAATTCGCTCACGCCAAAGCTTGCGCTTCTGGAGGCGCTTCAGGCACAACGTGCGGCAATTGAAGTAGAGCTTGGGTTTGCATCAAGGCTTGTGGAGGCAGAAAAAAGAAAACAAAGCGACCAGGCATATGACTGCATTCCATTCATTGTTCTTGCAAACGACATTTCACGGGCAGGGGAAAGAAGGCAGCAGGCAGCAGAGGCATATTTGGACGCAGGCAAGCCGCAGCAGGCCCTGGTATGCCTGGAAAAAGCGTACGAGGACTTCGGCCTTGCAATCACAGTACATTCAAGGCATCTTGGAAACCAGTCCGGCATCATCGAATCCCTTGATTTCAAAAGGCACGAGGTTAAAACGAGGGCCGATTCGCTGGCAGCGGAACTTCAATCCAGCAATCCCTCAAGACCGCCAAACATACAAGTTCAGTTCATATCAGCAGCCTCAAGCCCCTATGGCTAGGCAAACCACGCAAAGGCAATCGCATCAGCCAATTCAAATCCAGTTGCAAGCAACAATCAAGCATTCCAAAAAGGTGCATTCGCATGAGCACACTAATAAGCAATCCTGACAAAGGCAAAGTCGCTGCCTTTAACTACATCACAGCCAATGCCAACACAAGCCTTATGGGCCTTGACAGGCAGCGCATGAGATTAAACACAAAGCTCTTTTTTTTCAAGGCACTGTCGCTTGGTTTTTCAAAGACAAAAGCCACAAAGGCGCGGCTTAGCGCAAATCATTTTCTTTCAGGCCAGATTTCATGCCGCGCCGATGATTGTGAAAAAACCCTCCTTCATTTTGAAAAGGTAAATCGAAGCATTCTTCCGCAGCAGCAGGCAAACCAATTTCCGGTGCTGGAATTACACTCCCATCTTTCAGTTGCAGGCAAATATGAGAAAATCTTTCTGGGGCTAAATGAGCAGCGGGGCGAAGAACCCCTATATAAGTTCGTCTCAAACAGCTCATCTGACTGGTATGCAACAACAAGCGAGAAAATAATCCTGCTTGCCCTAATGGCTGCCAGAAGCCTCAAATCAGCCTCCATGTCCCAGGCCGCAGCCGCAGTTGAAAGCAATGATGGCAACCTGCTTGGCCAGGCAATCGCAAATGCAGGGCTTTCACTTGAAAAATGCCTGTTTGCGGCGAAAATCGCAAAGCGCGACTTTGGCGAAAGGGATTCGCTATTTGAGGAGGCAAGGCAGTTTGCAACAAAGCTGCAGCACCAGGTCAATGTGCGCCTTGGACGTGATGTAACAATCAAGATATTTGGCACTGATGGCAGGCTTGACTTTGGCAGCTTGCTTGAACAAGCGGCAAAAACCAAAGCACAGGAAGCTGCGCCGCAACAATCCCTTTCTTATGTGCCTGGCTGCTAGCTGCCGCCTCTGCATGCACGCCAAAGCGCGCGGCTGACTCTGC
Organism: Candidatus Parvarchaeota archaeon; assembly: GCA_016866895.1. NCBI lineage: Archaea > Nanobdellati > Candidatus Parvarchaeota > Candidatus Parvarchaeota archaeon. Next base: position 20,761 of record VGKX01000003.1, on the reverse strand, counting down.
CTTGCTACTTTTTCTTGCCGACTTTTTCAATTATTGCCCGATGCGCCATCAGCCGAATCGCGTTTATCTTGATAAATCCAAGGCTGTCCTTCTGGTCAAAGCCGCCAACCTTGTGCATTGAGCCAAAATCCTCGTTGTAAAGGCTTGTCGGCGACTCGCGTGCCCGGGTGAACACGTTGCCCTTGTATATCTCAAGTGTCACCTTGCCGTCTATGTACTCCTGCGACTTGTTAATCGCAGCTGTGAGAAAATCCATCTCAGGCGAGTACCAAAACCCGTAGTAGACGGCTTCGGCGTATTTTGGCGAGAGCATGTCGCGCAGGCGCATGACTTCCCTGTCCATTGCAATGGACTCTATGTCCCTGTGCGCAGCATGAAGTATTGTTCCCCCCGGTGTTTCATAAAGGCCACGGGACTTGATTCCGACAAAGCGGTTTTCAACCATATCCATCCTGCCGACCCCGTTTGCAGCCCCGACCTCGTTTGCATAGGTGAAAAGCTCAAGGGGCTCTGTCCTTACAGTCCCATCGTTCTTGTTCACCATTTTCACAGGAGTGCCGTCCTTAAAGTGCACTTCCAGCCATGTTGATTTTTCGGGCGCCTTTTGAGGTGTCACCGTGCGCGAGTAGACGCTTTCATCAGGCACATGTGCCGGGTCTTCAAGTATCCCTGCTTCATGGCTTATGTGCATCAGGTTTTCATCCTCGGAATATGGTTTTTTGGTGGTTGCAGACACGGGAATCCCGTGCTTTTTTGCATAAGCAATCATGTCATCGCGGCCCTTGAACTGGTCCAAAAACTCCTGTATCTTCCAAGGTGCAAGAACCTTGATGTCCGGCTTGAGCGAGTAATAAGTAAGCTCAAAGCGCACCTGGTCGTTTCCCTTCCCAGTGGCACCGTGAGAAACATACTGCGCTCCTTCTTCTATGGCAACCGCTATCTGGTGCTTTGCAATAAGCGGCCTTGCAAGTGACGTTCCAAGAAGGTATCTTGCCTCGTAAATGGCATTTGCCCTGATTGCAGGAAAAATAAAATCAGTCACAAATTCCTGCTTGCAATCCCTCACAACTACCTTTGAGGCGCCAGTGGCTAGCCCCTTTTTCCTGACTGCCTCAAAGTCATCCTTCTGGCCGATGTCGGCAACAAATGCGATGACCTCATATCCCCTGTCAACAAGCCACTTTAATATGCACGACGTGTCCAGTCCGCCTGAATACGCAAGCACCACTTTTTCCTTTGCCATAACAAATGCGCCTCCCAATTTTTTCTTCCTAATAAACCAATAATTTCTGTTATAATCCTCAGTTTTTTGCTCCTTATTAATAAAAAACCATCGTGCCAGCCACCACATATCCGGAACAAGCTATTGCATTTGGAACATTCGGTTTTCCTAATCGGGCCTTTTCAAAATGACTCAAATGCCGCCTTCCAAAGCCCAATAACTAATAACCTTCATTTCCAATATACTGCCATGTCAAGGCGCGAATCACAAAAAGACGGCCTGCAGCAGCTTGTGTCGGAGAGGATTGCCATACTCCTTTCGCTTGCAAAGTCCCCGCCTGCACTGCCGCACGGGCTTGAAAAAAAATACGACCTTCCAAAAAAATATTTCAGGCTTGCAATGAAGCTGCAGCAGCGCCACAGGGTCAGGATTGACAAGTCCGTCTGGCGCCATTTTTGCAAAAAATGCGGCTGCGTAAGGTCGCTTGCCGGAAAAGGGAAGAACACTTCGGTTGCAGTTGACTCAGTCACAAAATCGGTCGTTTACCTGTGCTTGCCCTGCGGCGCCAAAAAAAGGTTTTTCTATTCAAACAAAAGCCGTCCAACCCTAAGCACGTCCGAGCCGCACCTGAGGGCCGACTTGTAGTCGCTGCTCATGCCTGCCGACATCATAAGCGTGCGCCCAAGCCTTTTTTGGGACTGTTGCCGCAGGCTGTCAAGAAGCCCGTACTCCCTTTCTATCTTTCCTTCGTCTGTAGTGCTCGAGGCAATTCCCATAAGCCCCACTAAATCAAGCCCCTTCGCAGCTGCACAGGCGCAAGCTTCTACGGCCCTGTCGGGGCTAAAACCGTGTTTGCTTGCCTCGCCGCTGATGTTGACTTGGATGAAAAATCCAGGCTTGTGCCTCCGTGCGCCAGCTCCATTCTGCGCGCCTGCAACAAGGCCTGAAATCTTGCCAATGAGCCTGTCAGAATCAACAGAATGGATATAGTCGAAATTTTCAACAACTTCCCTTGCCTTGTTTGTCTGGACAGTGCCTATGAAATGCCACACAATGCCTTCAAGCCCAAGCTCCGCGCACTGCCTCATTTTTTCAAGGGCTTCGTCAAGCCTGTTCTCGCCAAAATCGCGCATCCCCTGCACGTAAAGGTCTCCAATCTCCTGGGGGCTTTTTCCTTTGGACACTGCAACAATGGTCACCTTTCTCCTGCCAGCCAATAAATTAATCCCGCTTCGGATTGCATCAAGGCTGCTTTTGTTGCCTGCCATGGATTTAGTTTATCCAATGACAAATAAATAAATTGGGCTGCACTTTCCTGCCTGCCTTTTTGCCAAAATGGCCGTGAAGTTTTTCCTCGGCCCCTAGCATCATGTTTAAATACCTAGGTGTGGCAAATAAATACCCTATTTATCTAGAATCCAGTCTGGAAGTAAATAGAAAAAGCGCGCAAAGGCATTCAAGGCATTCTGGCTTACAGCTGGCCTGTGCAATGCCCAAAAAAGCCTTATTGCGCAAATCCTATTTCAGGGGTGTTGAAATGGTGACAGTTTACGACATAAAACCAAACATGCTAATAGAGGCGACGGCAAAAAAACTCAAGGAGCTTGGGATTGCAAAGCCATCTTACATTGACTTTGTCAAGTCAGGCCCAGACAAGATGCGCCTTGCGCAAAGCGGGGACTTTTTCTTTGTCCGCTGCGCGTCACTTTTGCGCCAGGCCTATGTCAACGAGCTTGTTGGCGTCAACTCCCTTAGGACCCACTACGGCGGGCGCAAAAACAGGGGCGTCAAGCCTGAAAAGCACAGGGACGCGTCAGGCTCAATCATTAGGCGCGGCTTCCAGCAGCTTGAGAAGCTTGGCCTAATCGAGAAGAAAAAGGTCGGCAGGGGAATTACAGGCAAGGGCAAAAAGCTTCTGGATTCGGTAGCGCGCGAGCTTGCCGGCCAAAACAAGGCAGCCTGATTTTCCCATATGGATACGGCTGGTTGAAATGTCACAAGAGCACGAAGGCATAAGTTCAAGGAAGCTCCAGGAAAGGTATGCAAGAATGCAGCAGCAAGCTGCACTCGAAGCGCAAAAAAAGGCGCTTTTGCAGCGCGTGCTTGAGCCTGCGGCGTATGAGCGCGTCATGAACGTGAAGATTGCAAATGCGCAGATGTATGAGCAGCTCGTGTCATCCATCGCATACATAGCGCAGTCGGGGCGGCTCCAGGGCAAGATAAGCGAGGGGCAGATAATACAGCTTCTGTCAAAAATGAGTGCAAGGCACGAGCCAACAATTGAGTTTAAGCACAAATGAGCTCTTTATGGGGCAATCGGGCTTCATGGGACAATAAGTTTTCAAAAAATCTCGGCAGGTGTTTTCGATGGGTAAAATCAAATCTCCTGAAAAAAAGGCAAGGCTTGGGCACGCACTAAAGCAGAATCGGCGGATACCGATTTTTGTGATAGCAAAAACCAACAGGAGGATTTCGCACAACAGGAATCGAAGGGCATGGAGGCGCCAGAAGCTTAGGATAAGCGGCTAGGCGCGGGCAGTTTTCATTTGCAAGGAGTGATTTTATGGCAGACAAATTGGAAAGGATTTATACAGTGAACCTTAGCAAGGCATATTCGCACATACGGACGCGGCGCGCGCGGTATGCAATGGACCTGCTTGAGAACTTTGTGGCAAGGCACATGAAAGCCGAGGCCTCGGACGTTCGCATCTCAAACCAGCTAAATGGCCTTGTCTGGTCTCATGGAATGGAAAAGCCGCCAAGGAAAATCAAGATTCGGGCGGTCAAGGAAGGCCTTGTTGTAAAGGCGGGCCTGGTTGAGGAAAAGCCCCAGGGCTTGCAATTCAAGGTCGTAAAGAAAAGCGAAAAGAAGGCAGCAGCGCAAGGGGCAAAAGAGCCGGCGCAAACAAAAGAGGCAACGGCAAAGGCTCCTGCGGCAGGGACTGCGCCTGTCCCAAAGCCTGCTGCGCAGCAAAAGCCAAGCGCAACAACAGGCAAGCAGGCGTCACAGGCAAGCGCGCCAAAAACGCAGCCTGTCCAGGCCACAAAACAAAGCCCCGCGCAAAGCACTCAGGGCAAGGGCAGGGCCTGAGCCAAGGCATTTGCAGCCTGGGCGCAAAACAATAAAAATTGAAAGAAGTGCGGCAGATGGCAACCAACAAATGCGCTTATGAAGGCAACCAGTTTGTGGGCCTTTACTTTTGCACTTCCGACAAGCTCACTCTAGTTCCAAGGGGCCTGCACCAAAAGATGCCTGGAAAATTAGGGGTTCTTGGCACAACGCTTGTTGAGGCAAGCGTCTGTTCCTCAAGCCTGCTTGGCCTCTATTGTTCAATGAATTCCAATGGCATTGTGGTGCCAGACTGCATTGAGCAAAATGAAATGGCCGCACTTAAAAAAGAGGGGCTCAATGTGTGCGTGCTTGAGTGCAACCGGAACGCCTGCGGCAACAACATAGCTGCAAACGATTATGGCGCAGTTGCAAACCCGCTGCTTCCAAAGGCCTGCCTTTCGCGTATTTCAGACGCCCTTGGCGTGGAAGTGGTGCAATCGGATATTGCGGGAATGGAAACTGTTGGCTGCTGCGTTGCAGCCACAAACAAAGGGTTTGTGGCGCACAACGAGTCAAGCGAGCAGGAGCTCAAGTTCATTTCCTCGGTGCTCAAGGTGGAAGGCGGCGTGGGGACCTGCAACATGGGCACCCCGTTTCCCAAACTTGGAATAGTTGCCAATTCGACTGGAGCCCTTGTCGGCGAGGCCACGTCTGGGTTTGAACTTGCCAGGATTGAGTCAAGCCTCGGGCTTGTCTGAGGGTGCAATGGCACGTATCTTTGCGAATTTGGAACAGGGGAATCCAGTAACATATGTTTTGAGGTGTGAACATGAAATTTTTTGTTGAAGGCACAATGTCCATAAGCGGCGTTGAAAAGCAGTTTGTGCTGGAGCTTGAGGCCCAAAGCGAGAAGCTTGCAAAAGAGAAAGCTTTATGTGACCTTGGCTCCAATCATAAGCTGCCAAGAAGCAAAATTAACATCTCCAAAGTGGAGAAGGTGTGATTTTATGTCCGAGGCCGAACTCAACAAGCTTGTCTATGAAGCCCAAGTCTACAGGCAGCAAGGCCAGCAGCTGCAGGAGCAAATTGCCCAGGTAGCTGCAAGCGTAAACGAGGCGCTTTCGGCCCTTGACGCCCTCAAGGCGCTTAAGGAAAAGCCCGAAGTTTCCATGGTCCCGCTTGGAAGCGGCGTCTATGTGAAAGGCGGGAAGATTAACGCCCAGATGGTTCTTGTTGGCGTGGGCGCCAACATACTTATGGAAAAGCCTATTGACGAGGCCATTGAAACCCTGGAAAAGCGCATAGATTCAAGCAAGCAGCTTTCGGCGCAGCTTGACAAAGCACTCATTGAAATAAATTCCCGCCTTGAAAAAGTGGACACAAAAGCAAGAAGAATAATTGAGGACGAAGGTGGGGCGGATGTTCGGGCTTCTAAAGAATAAGATTTCCAGCTTCCTTTCTGCTCTTACAAAAAAGGAGGACGAGAAATCAAAGCAGCAGCCCCCTGAACCACTGCAAACGGCGCAGGAGGCTCTGCCGCAAAATCAAGCACCAGCGCAAGCACCTGCCCAAGCACAACCAAACCAGGCAACAAACACATTCCAACCAACAATCTCCGACCAGCCAAATAAAACCCAACAGCTAGAAACGCCCGTCCCACAAACAAATCAAAACCAGCAAAAAAAACCAGACCAGCCGCAAAACCAAGCACGAACAACTATCTTAAAGCAGCCGAATCAGGCAACCAAGCTTGACCTGCCAACAAAAACTGGCCAATTGGAAATACCCGCCCATCAAATAAATCAAGACCCAAAAACAAAACCAAGCAAGCCTGAAACTACACAGCCAATTTTGCCAGACCCCCCTTCCTCTCAAATCCCGATTTCTGATGCCAAAGCCCAAGCCACCACTAAACAGCCGGGGCAAACAAGCCAAGTCCGGCAAGCACAGGCATCTTTGCCAACCAGCCAAGCCCAGAAAAAACAATATGTCGAACAAGCACAACTAAGCCAGCAAACCAAAAAGGCAGAAATGCCAAAAGACCAGAAAGCCAAAACATCCGCACCCAAGGAAGATTCCAAACAAATCCAGCCACCCTACTCATTCCAGCCATCAGCATCTTCGGCTCTTTCTGACAAGCAGCTTGAGCGGATGTCAAAAAAAGCCCTCAAGGAACAGGCAGGGGAGCATAAAGTGCAGCCAAAGCTTGGAATTGTCTCCTCAATAACTTCCTTGTTTGCAAGCCAAATCACAATAACGGAAAGCGATGTTTCAGACCTGCTTGATTCCCTTGAGCTTTCGCTGCTTGAAGGTGATGTGTCATACGAAGTTTCGCAGGATATTGTCTCAAGCCTGCGCAGCCGCCTTATAGGCACAAAGCTTCCAAAATCCAATCTGTCCGGCTCAATACAGTCAATCATAAGGGAAGTTCTTGTAAAAACAATGACCCCTCAGTGCAGCTTCGACCTTATGGAGTCTGCAAAGGGTGCCAAAAAACCATATAAAATCCTTTTTGTCGGGCCAAATGGGGCTGGCAAAACAACTACCATGGCAAAACTTGCAAAGGCTTTCCAGGCAGCTGGCCTTTCCTGCGTCTTTGCCGCCGCAGACACATTTAGGGCGGCTGCAATAGAACAGCTTGAGGTTCATGCAGGCAGGCTCGGCATACACGCAGTCAAAAGCCAATACGGCGCCGACCCGGCGTCAGTAGCATTTGATGCAATAAAATACGCCCAGGGCCATGGCATTGATGCGGTCCTGATTGACAGCTCAGGCAGGCAGGACACAAACGCAAACCTTCTTGCAGAGCTGAAAAAAATCGTCAGGATAGCAAGCCCTGACGCAAAAATCTACATCGGTGAGTCGCTTGCAGGCAATTCGGTTGTGGCCCAGGTCGGGGCATTCAATCAGGCAATTGGCCTTGATGCAGTAATCCTGACAAAACTTGATTGCGACCCAAAAGGCGGCTGCGCAATTTCCATAACAAAGGCAACCGGAGTCCCTGTGATTTTTGTGGGCACAGGCCAGTCATACTCGGACCTGAAAAAGTTCAATCCAGATGAAATAGCCTCCGAGCTTGTTGCAGCCTGATACTCATGCCCGAATCTTTTTTTCGCTGTTTTGCTCAAGCACCTCACTAACTATTAAAACAGCCCTCTACCAAACTAAATTATGCATCACAGACATTCTTTGGCGCAAGAAAACCAAACAACCCACTGCCAGCCCAACAGACTCCATCCAGTCTCCAAAGCCAGTCACCAGTGCCCGCCACAGCAACCCTGCGGCTCCAGCGTGCCTGCGCATTCCCCCAATAAAAAGGGCGCTGCAAATCAGTTTCAGGAAATCCACAAGCAAGACGCGACTGCCGCCCAAGCTTTTAACACCCGAGCCTTTTTGCAACAAGAGCAGCGCCCTGCCCCACTTGAGCTTTTTTCAAGGCAGGCGGCCGCAACAAGCCTTGCCGGAATTGAGCTGTTCACTGCCCCAATGGCGCTTCTTGGCTCAATACAGGACGCCGCAGTCCTAAACACCAACATTTTCTATGTCCTAAAGCAGAACATTGAGCGGTTTTTGGACGACTTGCGCCAGGGGCTTGCCTATTCATCGGAGCTTCAGGAAGAGGTCACTGGAGTGCAAGGCACAGGCTCAAAGCGGGTTGCAAGCCCTATGGACAAGCTTCCGAAATTTGCATACAGCGCAGCAGCCGCAGCCCTGGTTTGCTGGATGCTAAACGACATCTCACAAACTGCACTGAAAAAAGCAGCCGAAAAGGCAAAGCTTGAGGGACACAAGCCGTCAATCCAGGCCATCAACCACGAAGCAAGTGCAATAGTCGGCAAGCTCGCGTCGCAGCCAAGCAGGTCAAAAACACTCCAGCAGACTTTTTTTACCGTATCAAACACGTGCGAGGCGCAGTACTTTGCTTCTGCCCAGGAGCAGGACCTGCTTGCAGGCAAACAAATCGAGGCCAGAAAAATTGATGGGATGTTTGGCGCAAGAATACAAAAAATATCAACCGCCCAGGCTTTACTGCACTATTTCCAGGCGCATCCTGAAGATTACAAGGAGGCGCTTTGCGCATTGCTTGGCCTGACAGACCTGGAATTTGAGGATTCGCAGCTTGTTAGGCAGAAAATCCTTGCGGCACTGGGCAAAAGCGGCAGGATTGCGTTTGCCGAGCAGGTTTTCTCGGCACTTGCAAAAAGGAAAAAAAAGCAGGGCAGGCTTTCCCAATTTCTCTCAAGCTTTTCAATCCACTTTGACAAAAAATCAAAAACAGCCTTTGTGTGCATGCGCAAGGGCCCAAAGTCTCAAAAGCGCCCGCCGCGCCGTGCTGCAGGCAGACCCAGGCAAAGCCAAAAAGGCTTATTAACTAAAAAGGTAAAAGCTTAGCAAGGCCGCACAACCTCAAAACAGCAGAATGTTTATTGTGCAAATTAAGTTGAAATTAATATATTGAAACCTACTGAAATTGAGATGCAATCCTATATCCTGCCGTCGAACCGGTGCAACACAATGAAGCCCTCCCCCCCCATAAGCCCGCAGGCAACTATCAAGCCTGCACGCGGAATGCGCCTGGCCGCAGTTTTTGTGGTTTTTGCACTTTTCATGCTGCTTATTTTTGGCTGCACATCAAACAACCAGCCATCCTCCCAATTCAACAATTCCAGCGCAGTCTCAGTGAAAAAAAACCAGACAAACCAAACGCTGCCAGAGCTTCCAGGCCAGGCAAGCAGGCCGCAGCTGCTTTCTGAAAACCAGTCGCAGCAGGCGTCTGAGAAGCCAGGGCAAATCCAAGAAACATACAACCAGCAAGCCCGGGGGCCGTCAAGCCAGCCGCCAGACCCAACAAAACTTGGCAAGCCAGTGTCAAACATAGATGAGAGCCAATATTCAAGCGCAGACCAGAAGCAGAATCAAAAAGGCCTGCCGCCAACGATTTCATCATCTGGCAAGCCTTCAAATGCAATTCCCCAACAATCAGAAAAACTGCCATCTTCAACTTCTAGCTTGCCTGGCAAGCCGCCAGTTACCGCCAAAGTTCTTGTCAGACAGGACTCCACAACCATAATCAAGAATTTTACTTCAGACCTTCCCAATTCCTATTTCCTTATTGAAACTTCTAGCTATCTCCAAAATGTCCAAAGCACGAGGTTCTGGGTCAAAGGAAGCAACATTGCGTCAGAGCCCTTCAACCAACCCCCAGGAGACCACATAAGGTTTGTCCGCGATGGAAAAACAGGAAATCTTTACTACTTTGCAACCATAAGCAAGACTGGAATGCTGCTCACAGACCCAGAGTTTAGCGGCAGGTTTGCAAAAAGCCAGATGGCAATGGAAATAAACAAGATGATTGACAATGCCATAAACAAGCCCCTGGCACTTGAAATTGAAAAAAACCTTTCGCTTGCAAAGGAAAAGGCGGCTCGAGAGGAGGCTGCCCTTTCAAACAACTCAACCCAGGTGCCATTGTCGCAGCAGCCTATTCAGGAACCCCCCCAAGGCCAAGTTTTCAACCTTGGAGCAAACGTTGTCTATTTTTTCGGCCAAGATGATTTTGACAAACTCGAGTCTGGATATTTCTACATGGAAAACTCAACTTCATCGCTAAATGGCCAAGAGTGCACCAACTATTATTTCAAGAAGCTTGACTCGCGCATGGACATCATCTGCCTGCGCCAAGACTTCATGCCAATTTACCTTAGCATTGAGGACATACTTGGCGTAAGGGATGTCTACTGGACGGGCATCGCCGTGACAAACATTTCCGACGACATCTTCAAAATCCCCTCAGGCATAAACTTTACCGTGAAAAATTCAAACAGGCCAAGCTTTGCGGACTGAGACTTCGGCCTGCTAAAATGCCAGGCAAAATACGTTGATAAAAATGGCCCTAATAACGCTTTCAACCAAGGAGCTGTCCAAATTCGGGAATGTCGGGGAAGGGGAACTTGAGCAGGTTCTCACGGCAATAGGCGTGCCTGTCGAGCGAATCGAGGGAGGAGAGATTGACCTTGAAATAACTCCCAACAGGCCAGACATGCTTTGCGTGGAGGGGGTTGGCAGGGCAATCAGGGCATTTGTGCATTGCAAAAACCCAGCCTACGCTGCCTACAAATCAGGTTTCAAGGTCCTGGTCGACCCGTCTGTCCAAAACATCCGGCCTTTTATCGCAGTCGCCGTTGTCAAGGATGTTGAAATCACGCCGCGGTTCCTCGCCTCATTGATAAACCTGCAGGAAAAGCTGCATGACACCATGGGGAGAAAAAGGCGCAAGGTGGCAATCGGTATCCACGACGCCTCAAAAATCGCCTTCCCGCTCACATACAAGGCAGTAAGCCGTGACTGGGCCGGCTTTGTCCCGCTTGACAAAGAGAACATTATGACACCAAGCCAAATCCTCAGGCATCACGAAAAGGGAATCGCCTATGCCCATCTTGTGCCAGGCGAATGCCCCCTAATAGTGGATTCAAAAGGCCAGGTGCTCTCCTTTCCCCCAATCATAAATGGCGAGCTTACCAGGGTGACTGAAAAGACCCGGAATGTCATACTTGATGTGACAGGCACAAACAGGCAATCGGTAAGCAGCATCATGAACATAATTGCATGTGCCTTTGCAGACCGAGGCGGCAAGGTTTTCCAAGTCAAGGTGGGCAAGGACGCGTTCCCGGAATTTTCAGGCCAGAGGCTCAAATACCCGCAAAAACTTGTAAAGTCGCTTCTTGGCCTTGCACTTGTTGCGCAAAAGAGAAAAAAATATCTCTCAATGATGGGGCACGGGCTTTCAGGCAGCCTGGTGGCAGTGCCGCCTTACAGGGCAGATGTGATGCACCAGATTGACATTGTTGAGGACATTGCCATAGCGCATGGCCTGAACAATTTCCCAAAAACCCTTCCGGACTTTTTCTCGGAGGGCAAGAAAATTTCCACCCCAAACGTGCACCAAGTGCTTTGCGGCATGGGCCTGTTAGAGTGCAGCAGCTGGATTCTCACAAGCTCCCAGAAGCACAAGGCTGCAGGATTTCAAACTGCCGCAGGCCTTGAAATCAAAAACAAGCTTACGGAAGATTTTGCATTTGTCCGCTCCACCATTGTCCCAAACCTGCTTGAGATACTTGGCAAAAGCAAGGACAGTGCAATGCCGCAGAAACTCTACGAAGTCGGCCCTGTCTGGGACGGGACAAGGACAAAAGACGTGCTTTGCGGGGCAATAGCACACCATAAGGTATCGTTTTCAGAGGCAAAATCAGTTCTAAAGACGCTTTTTTTCGAGCTTGGGGTAAGTTTTGAGGCAAGGCCGGAATCCTCTCCAGCATATATTGAAGGCAGGTGCGCAGGCATCGTTGCAAATGGGAAGCGGATTGGGATTTTTGGTGAAATCCATCCGCAGGCCCTTCACAACTTTGGCATTGAGCAGCCTGTTGCAGCCTTTGAGCTTGACCTGTCCTGCCTTGGCTAGACTCCGCTATTTTTCAAGCCTCCCAAGCTTCTTTTTTCCACCATGTTTTTCGGAGGACTTTCCTTCCGCCGCCCTGCCATAATTACTGCCGCCATCCTTTTCATGCGGCACAAGCTGCGTAATGCTTCCAAGCCTCCCAAGCTTTTTTGCCTCTGCAAACGCAAATGCCTTTGCCACATGCGACTCGTCAAATCCAAGCCCCATCATTACACTAATCGCCGAACTTTTATGCAGCCCGGCCTTTTCAAGCTCAACCACAAGGGCATCAGCCCCTATGTGAAATGCGTTTTGGGCCGCCCTGCCGACAAGCTCCTCCACCTGCGCAAAACTCAAGCCAGCCTCCAAAAGCTTTCCCTCAAACACGGCCCTTTCAAGCTCCAGTTTCATATTCCCGACCCCCAAAATGACTTTTTCAACAGGCTGCTCCCCGTCAACTCTCCCTATGGCAAACGTGCTGCACCCATGGGCTGGATTTGAGTATGCAAGATGAATCAAACATCCGCCAACCCCAAGCCTTTCAATCTGTGCCTCCTGGGACTTTTGAAAACCGTAAGAATCGCACAAGTATTTCCTGTGCTCTGAAAGCACTGTGCGGAAAATAAAGCTTGTGCCGGCGTTTGAAAGCACGGCCTTTCCAACGTCAGTCGGGTTCTGTGTAGCAATTATTACGGAAAATCCATACTTTCTCCCTTCCCTGGCTATGGAAACCAAGTCGCTTTCCTCGTCCTTTGCTATTTTCCACGCCTCGTCTGCAACTATAAAAAGCCTTATTTTTTGCCCTTGTTCAAGCCTGTTGGTGGCCATTGAGTCGCGCAGGTACTGGACAGCGCACAGTGCTGCCATGCTTTTTTGGGCCTCGGAGCCAAGGCGGTGCAAATCCAGGCACACCATTCCGTTCCTCTCCACTGCAAGCCCTGCAAGGCGTTTCAGGCCGACCTGCCGCTTTCCACCAAATGCTTGTGCAAATTCATTTACCACAAGCCTGACATACTGGCAATGCTCAAGCCTCCTTCCCCTGCATTTTTTTTCCATGCGCCCCAGCTGCAAGCCCAAGTCTGCAAGCGTCGGGGCCTTTGCAAAAGAGCGCATGGCACTCCGGTTTCCCCTGCCGCAGCCTGCTTTCATGTAAACCTGCTCAAGTGCCTGCTGCATGATAAGCTGCTGGACAAACTCGTTTTTTATGCCTGTGAGGACCCTGAAAGACCTAAGGACCGACTGTGCCATCGAAGCAGCGCTTCCCCCTGTCCTTTCAAGAATATTTATTCCAACCTGCCCGCCAATGTCAATTACCGTCCCCCCACTTGCCCTTGCCCAAGGCGCATACTCGCCTGACCAGTCCAAAATGATGCTGCTTGTTCCCCAGACAATGCTTGCCCTTGTAAGCAGGGTCTTCACCAAATACGACTTGCCAGAGCCGCTTGTCCCAGTCACCACTATATGCGGGTTTGCAAGCGCCTCCTGGTTCCAAAAAAACGGCTGGTTGAGCAGCCTGGTTTTCCCAACATATATGCTGTTTTCAGGGGGCTGGATTACAAATCCCGCAGGCGCAAGGCTGGGGCCTGCCATTGCCATTCTCTGCGCCACGCTTTTGCTCAATGCCTCTTGTGCAAGTTCCATCTATCTAACCTTTCACCCCAGCCAATTCCTTTCAAATCCAGCAAAACCTAACCTTCCGGTGCAAACAATCATCGGCAGCTAATATTCAAATGCATCTGCGGCCATAAACCTTTCAAGCTCAAATGCCTCAAGCATCTGCTGGCCAGAAAGCTGCCTTACCTGTGCATTGAGCGCGCTTCCTATCGCCGAGGCCGCCTCCCTGGAGTTTGACTTTGCCCTTGCATAAGCCTCACTTGAGCTGTTCCCCTGTGCGCTTGTCATCAGGGTACAAATTACCTGAAGAGGCCTTTCGCCCTCCCCAAGCCTTGCAAGCAGCCTGTTCCAATAAGACAGCTGCCTGTCAAGCTGCGCTATCTGGAACCCGTTTCTTGCTTTTCCTTCGGCGCAAAGCCTTGCCTTTGTCACTTCCGCCTGTGCCCTTCTGGTCTTTATGGAATCCACATACTGCGCCAAATCAAGGGCCTTTGCAGCTATTGAGAACCGAAGCGGAATTCTGCTTGTGCACATGACGCGCTCAAGGGCTGCTGAGTAATCCTGCCCTTCCTTGCCATCCCCCTCAGCCTCAAGCTGCGGCATCTGCACGCCAAGAAACATGCTTGCAACATATCCATCCCCGGATTTCTTCACTATGGCGTCCCTTGCAGCCACTACTTCATATTGCCCAAATTCCTGCTTAAGGCCAATTGCGCCAAACAGGTGCGGCGCCAACACATCCCCATATTTCCAAAAAACGTAAGTTGCGCAAATGCACAGCGCGCTTATGGCTGCCGCAAGCGCACTTGAGCTTGCCAATGATGCCAGAAAAGCAAACAAACCCAGTGTCAACAATGCGTGAGGCGCATATCTTGCTGCAAGTTTTTTCATCAGCAATCACCCAAACCTTTCAAGCAAATCACGTCCAATAATTACGCACATCAAACATACTCGTAAGTCTGCGTTATTATCTGCCCGCCAAGTGTCCGTGAAATGGCCAGGCCAAAGGCAAGTGAAAGAGCCAAACCTGCCAATGGCAAAACTATGATATAGAGGGCCAGCTGGGACAAAAGTTGCGAAAAGGCTGCAAGAAGCTGGCCAGTGCGCGCTGTCAGCTGCCCTTGCGCCATCAGCTGCTGCACGGTGGCAAAAAACCCCGTGTCAGTGGGGGCGGCCTCAAGCACGCTGCCAAAATCTGAGTTGAATTGCGCAGCCTGCCCGCCTGCCTCCCCTATGGACTGCTCAAGCAAGGCAAGTTTTCCCCCTATTGCGACAAAGCAAAGCGCGTAGACCGTCAGGATTGCAACCGAAAAGCCAATGAGGGCCCCCCCAAGCGCTCTTGTGATGTGGAAACTTCTGAGGAAAAATCCCGCAGGCAGAGCCACTGAAAGGGCGATGCCGTACGCAAACTCAAAGAATCCGGCATGCAAATTTGCAATGGCGGCAAATGCGTAGAGAATGCCTGTCATTGATGAGAGAAGCTGGGCTGAAAACTCGGACGAATAGAACGGCTGGTTGGAAAGCCCAGGCACGCTGACAATCATTTTTGCCACATAGCCGATTATCTGCGCGCTTTGCAGGCTTGTGGCCCCTGCCTTGTAAAGCCCGTCTGCAATGGCCCAGTTTATGCAGATTGCAAATGCGGCCGCACCCGTGGCGCCCTGGTTCTGCATGCACGCGGCATATTCTCCTTGCGGAACAAACTCGGTGCCAACTGTGCCAAGCAGCGCAAGAAGGGCGGCAATGGAGCCGAGAAGCGCGGCATTGAGGACAGACTGTGCAAGTTCCTCAACCCCGAAATTTTTCAGCCTCCTGTTTTGCAGCGCAATTCCGACTCCAAGGGCTATTCCGCCTGCCATTATCGTAATTGCTATCGCGCTTATTGCCAGGTTGTAATTCTGAGGAACTGCTGCCGTTGCAAGAGATATGGCCTCCTGCACCATGCTGCTCTAGCCTCTCACCCTCAATTTTTCACCAGACCTGTCCCCTTAATGAGGCTTTTTCCGTTTTCCATTAAGTGAGACGTTTTACGTTTTCTATCAAGTCAGAAGCTTCATGGAGTTGTCGCGGATAATTTCGGCAGCGCCGATAATGGCGCCAACAACCACTCCGCCAACAAACAAGCCTATTGCAATTACCTGCCATTTTCCCTTGACTTCGGCAGGCTGCGCCTGGGCAACACCGTAGACAATGCCGCCAAGTGTAATCAATATAAGCGATACGATTGGGCCAATGCTTGCAAGCGCCCCCTGCCAGGAGCCAAGAAGTGTCTCAATATAAGCCAAACAAAGCGCCCTCCCACAGGCATCTTTACTGTTTTCTTATTGCCGCTTACAATAATAAAACTTCTGTCGCATCCGCTAGGAAAAACAAAGCCCCTGACCATAAGTGAAGCAGAAAAAAATACGGATTTTTTGAAAGGGCATCAGGGCGTGCCTGAGTAAGAAAAGATGATTTTGCAGCGTTATATTGCAAACTTTTTGGTTTTCAAATTGTCCAGAAAGTGCTTCAACTGGCCTATAAGTTGAATAGCTTTGGACATGTTGGTTTAGGCTTTAGTAGCGACAGGCTGAACGGCTCGCGTGAGCTAACCGCTTACACCCTCGCCCTATCAAAGTCATGTTCTATGGACCGCCCTAAAGTGGCCTAGTTTTGAGATTTGCTTCGACCTTAGATGCTTTCAGGTCTTATCAAATAGAGCGTAGCTGCCCAGCAATGCGTTGGCACAACTGGTAGACCAGAGGCTCCGAATCCAAGTTCCTCTCGTACTCATGGATTCCTGCTCTCAAGCCACAACACTCCTAGTAGATACTACCGAACTGTCTCGCGCATGTAACTCCATTTCTTTCGAAATGGCATGGACTATACCTTCATCCTTTGCTTGCTTTCAAAGGAGACCGACATATTAGCCTTTGTTATCAACAAAGACTCTTGAGCATTTGCCCTCAGTCTCTACAGGGGCAAGAATCTATTTGCAAATCTTGCCAGCTAGCGATATTTTTTTGCAAGTATCCCTAGCCAATAAATTCCGCCTTCCCTCGGTATTGCCGTGCATATTAATTACACACGAATATGCGACGGTTTCACCGATATGAGTCGATTTAATTTTTCAAGGCCTTTCGGCCTAGCAACGCCTATGCGAGTAATTTGACGTTCTGAACCCAGCTCATGTAAGTCTTTAATGGATGAACAACCCAACCTTTGGAGGCTCCTGCACCTCCAGGATGACTTAAGCCGACAGCGATGTACCAAACCGCGGGGTCGATGTGTACTCTCACCCGCGACGAGCCTGTTACCCCCGGGGTAGCTTGTCTGACAGCTTGGACCCTCATCAAGAAGGTACCAAGGTTCGTTAAGCCCGACTTTCGTCTCTGGAATCCACGCTTTTAAGATTCCAGTCAGTCCAGCATTTGTCTTTAACCCTTTGCGAGGCATTTCTAACGCCTCTAAGCTGAACATTGGGCGCCCTTGTTTCCTTATCGAGGGCGTACCGCCCCAGCCAAACTATCCACCTGCCGCTGTCCCTGAGATAGGTAAAGCAATACAAAAACTCTTGAATGGTGTTACAATTTCGCCTATTTGCAAGCCAGAACCTGCAACATAACGGCTCCCATTTACGCTCCGCAAAAGCCCTCGTATCGCAACAGCAGGCTATAGTAAAGCTCCACGGGGTCTTCGTTTCCCACTAGAAGTCCTTAGCATATTCACTAAGTAGTAAGTTCACCAGGTCCTAGGCAGGGACAGTGGGAGGCTCGTTATGCCATTCATGCAAGCCACCAATTAAGCGGCGAGGTATTACGCTACCTTAAGAGGGTCAGAGTTACCCCCGCTCTTTACTGGCGCTTGGCTCGGTTGAAACCGAGTTTAACGTACCAGCAGTGAGCAGGCATCGCCCACAATACTAAGCGTTCCCGCTTTGCTGTGAGCTGTGTTTTTGATAAACAGTCGACCTCCCCTTGTTACTGAGACCTGCGAATGCTTTTGACACAATCGCAGGCATGGTTTGTCCCGAAGTTACACCACTAACTTGCCGAGTTCCCTTGCCTAAGTGGTCCTGCCACGCCTTGGCTTTCTCTGCCAGCAGCACCTGTAATAGTTCTAGGTACGAATGCATTGCATCGGATTGATTCTCTTTTCACGGACTCCGGGGAGTCGGCGCAGCCTTGCGGCTTGTCTTGCAGTTAATCTGCTTCTCCTCACAATGAGTCTCGACAGATTTGCTGCAGTTGAATGAGGTCTCCCCCACTGCGCTTACCCCAAAGTGTCAAAAATCAACCTTGCGTTGCCGCGTCTAGCAATGCAGGACCGGAATTTTAACCGGTTTCCCTTTTGCCGCACGGTGATTGACCTGCGGCTTAGGATCGCCTTACTCTTGGCTGAAGAACATTGCCAAGAAAACCGTGTGCTATGCGGCGTCCAGGATTCTCGCCTGGATATGCTGTTACTGATACCAAGATATTCATGACTGGTCGGTCCACAGGACCTCTCGGCCCTGCTTCTGCCCAACCAGCCCGCCCCCCTACCAAATTGCCACCAATCAAGGCGGCGACTCCGTGGTTTCGGTATCTGGCTTAGCCCCGTCCATCTTCAGAACCTGCAATCTAGACTGGTCCGCTATTACGCGTTGTTTAAAGGATGGCTGCTTCTAAGCCTACCTTCCAGCTGTTTTAGACTGCAAGCTCCTTCATTTCGCACTTAACCAGATTTTTGGGACCTTAACCACGGCACCGGTTCTTCCCGTAACGGCGTGCTAGCTTACCCAGCACAACCCGACTCCCGCCTTCTACGGCGGAACTAAATTCGGAGTTTGACAAGATGGTGACCCCTTTCGAGGCCATCTCACCTAATCAGTGCTCTACCTTAGTTCCTGCCTCCAGCGAGGCTGTCCTGAGGGACATTTCGAGGGGAACCCGCTATTGCTGAGTTCGATTGGACTATCACCCCTATACGTAGGTCACCCGAGCAGATATACTAGCATCGGTTGCGGGCCTCCACCGACCGTCAGGCCGGCTTCGCCCTGCCCACGTATAAATCACATCAGCTTCAGGTCTAAAAGCAGTGACTAACCCGCGCTTTCACACGGTGTGCCTCGCTTGTACTGCGCACTAAATCGCTTTCGCTCCGGCTCTCGCCTTGCCACTGCCATTAACTCCTTGGCCCTTGCTTCGAGAAGGAAGATGCAACAATGCATATCCCGCATTCGCTTCCCAGGTTGCCCGGGGTCGCTTGCTGCAGGAGTGCTTTTTTGCCGCATCAAACTGTAGCTATTCAATTTCAGGTTCTTTTAACCCCCCGTTAGGGGCCCTTTTCAACTTTCACTCGCGTTACTGCTTTGCTATCGGTCTTGGGTTATATTTAGAGTTGGCAGTTGATTCTGCCGACTTTCACGCACCATTGCCGAGGTGCGCTACTCTTTTGCCTCGCTCCGCAACCCTTTACATACTGGGCTATCACCATCTATGGCGCAACTTTCCAATTGCTTCTGCTCAAATTGCGGATGTTCCAGGCCCCACATCTTCCCCGCCGTTGCCGGCAGGGTATTCAGGACGCTCAATCTTCGGCGTTCAATCACCTTTACTGGCCGAATCACTGTTGTTTTCTTTTCCTGCGGTTACTAGAATGTTTTAATTCTCCGCGTGTAGTCGATTCTTCCGAATCACATGGGCGACCATCCGGATCAAAGGCTGCCTGCGCCTACCCGGAGCATTTCGCTGCTTGCCACGGCCCAACGTTTCTACCCAAGCCAAGTCATCCACTGAATAGCTTTAACAACATGCAAGCCTTGCGGCCTGCACTTATACATATCCAAGCTGATTCACTTATACGTCAGTGAACACACTTTCTAGGTTTTTGAAAACCCTAAATTTTGCTCGTTGCAAAATCATCTTTTCCTACTCATGCACGCCCTTCATGCGCCCAATCAGAATGAACTGATGTGTGGCATCAGGTTATTGGCTCCAAAAAGGTTTTCGGACGCCTCAACCGTATTTTTTGCAGCAAGAGCTTTAGCAATTGAAAACTTTCACTGCCGCAAAGGCCATAAGTTCCGAGGTAAATCCCCGGTTTTTCGGCCAGTACGACTGGGTTTTGGTTGCCTTCCATCGCGATTCCAACGACGTGGAACGCTGATGTTTTCGCTTCAGACTGCAAAAATGGTGCCGATTATTTAGAAGTCGGGGTATTTAAATGTTTCGGCGATTTCATGCCAAAATCCATACGTTCCTATGCAAGCTGACACAAAATTCTAGTTTCCTCTTGCCTGTGCAAGCCTTGCCAGCTGCCTGTCAAAACAAAGCACACGGCTGCCTTCTTTTCTGGCAAGGTAAATCACACAATAGTCTGCAAAGCTCAAGTCCTTGCCAACCTCCCGCGCCAGCTGAAAAATTTCGCCCCGTGCCTGCTTGTCAATCCAATAAACTCCAAACTGCCTGCTTTCCAATAGCCTTCAAAACTAATCTCCTCTCTGTGCAGCTCTTGCAGCCTGCGCCAACTTCTAATCATGGTGGAAAAAACAATAACCTAAGATGGAAGAAAAAACAAGAAATATCTATTATTATCTAAGTATTAGTCTGCCCTGCTTTCTTTGGAAAGGCGTGAAAGCACTTCTGGCGCCTGTATATGGCTGCATACTTGCTGCTTCGCATTGCCTCCATCGTCATCTTCATCTTTTCTGTGCCTGCATTTTGTCCCCTCCCTAAGGCAAAGAAGTTTTCCCTCAAAAAAGCCAGTGCCAGGCTTTGCCTTCTTCTCAGGCACGCACTGCCTTGTCAGGCTGAAAATAGTTTCCATGACTTTTATTTTCATTGTTTAGCACCGCGTTATCCCTTGACCTAACAATAAACTCTCTTACAAGCCTAATTCTCAATCCCTTCATCCTGCAGCTGCTTTCTTTGAATGGGATTCTTCACAGCCTCCTTGCAAATCGAGGGCTTTTCACCCTGAGATATCCTGGAGGGACAGCCGTTTTTCTCATGGCACGCAAGCAACATCACAGGGCGCACCCCGCCTTTTTGCCCTTCGCTTACTTTGGCCGTGCCTCTTTTTAGGCAGTCAATTGGATTGAAACTAGCGGCATTTGCCATAGACTTATTGCACCATCAATATATATAAATGTATACTTTTTCCCACAAATCAGCCTTAGCTGGTTTTTCCCTTTTCCCACTGAAAGACCCCGGTGCTGGAGCCTCTGTCTTCAGACAGGGAGGAGCACCGAGGCCAAGTCGGCTCCCCCTAAGGAAAGCAGCAGAAATTCCGGGCCTTTAGGCCGAGGTCTTTCACAAAGTCTTTTATAACAATCCTGCCATAATGGTCTATGGGCACGTCAGTTTATTTTTTTCCCGCAATTTGATTTTTTTGGTGAGCCTATGCCATCCCGCATTGAAATCGGATTTTTGGATGGCATAACTGATGCAAGGGGGAGCAAGGTCTTAAAAAAAAT
>VGKX01000002.1 GCA_016866895.1 Candidatus Parvarchaeota archaeon | reverse complement strand
TGTCCAATTCTCCCTATACGTTTTTTTTGCATCATCTATTCCCTTCCTCTTGCTCTCAAGCCCAACTTCAAGCACAGGCAGGTTATTGTTGTATCTTGCAAGTACGCTCTTCACAAATTTTATATCTGAACTTTGCTGTTTGCCTGCACGTTTAAACATCTCTTCAGCAAGTGTGCCCTCAACCTTAAAATCAAGCTTGCCCACATTTCTTGCAAGCCTGTATAGCTCGTTTTGGATAAGTGAAAGCCCTTCTGACTCCAGGCGTGCAATGGCAACACTTGCCTCCTTAATTGCATCAAGCACCTCATACCTGCACTTTTGAAGCTCGCAGAGATATTTGAGCCTGCGCTCAAGTGAAATATCGGTTATTGCACCTGCAATATGCCTGATTTTTTTCTCATATGCCCTGACTTTTTGCGAAAGGGCTGAAAATTTCCTAACTACAAGCTCAGTATTTTCAATCTCCCCGCCTTCAACAAGCTTTCTTAGCCAGACTACTGCGCCATGCAATGGCTCATAATTTGTCTGGGAGAGCGTGCCCTTATATTGCCCGTTTGCAATTACCTTCAGATACTTAACGGTAAAGTTGTCCAGTGCGCTTCTCTGGCTGGCAGTCTTAAAGGCAGACAAGAGTGTTTCTGGTCTTTCAAAAGGCCAAGGCCGTATCCGCAAGCCGCCTATAAACTCCTTTTGGAGCTTGGCTAGCTTTTGTGAGCGAACTTTCTTTATCTCAATCACTTTCCTTGTAATTGAGTTGAGTTTTTCGACAACTTCCTGTGTTTTTTTTGAATCTGCAACAAAGCTTCCCAGCCCCTGGCGCATCTCAGTCTCAAATGCAATCCATTTTTTCACGCCTGCCCTCAGTGCTTCAAGCTCTTTTTTTTCGGTCGGATTCAACTTATTTTTTTGCCTGTCTAATTTTTCTAAAAGCGCTATTGCCTCCTTTCTAATATTACTCTCATTTTCATCAGCTGTGCCTTTGTCAAGCCTTCCAACATCCCGCTCCATCTTATACATTGACGAGTGGGTGGTTTTCACACCATACAACACCGTGTTGCCATCAATTGTCATGCGCACGCTGTCTGCTGCAAACATTGTGTTGAATGATTGCGTGAAAGGCATGTCAACCCCAGAAGTAGTAGACTTATCCAGCACAAATTCAATCTTATACGCCCCGTCCTTGAGAATATTGGCGCTTAATATCTCGCGTGCAACCAAGGTCAGAATCTCAAGCCTCTTTTTTGCCTCTGTCAGGTAGTGCGCCTCAAGCTCGCGCTGGGTCACGCTAAGCAAAAGAGTCTTGAATTCATCCATCTGGCTGTCATGTTTTTGCTGCGTTGAAATGTCAAGTGTAATACTCATTGCAATACCTATACATTTTTTACCACTTAATATATATAAATCTGCCTAAAAAATAGGTTAAGCTAGAGCTTAAATGAATAAAAATGGGCAAAAAAGTAGAAAAAAAGGCAAAAACAAGGTTTTGCAACACCTGCCCTTTTTTCAGGCCGCAATCTGATTCAAGGTTTAGCCTTCGGGCGTTTACTGCACATTTAGCTTGCCAAATTTGCCTGCTGAAATCTGAAGGTTGCCTTTATACTCTGCGACCCAGCCGTTTTCAACAGTCACTTTTGCCCCAACCTGCACTTTCTCAATGTCATCATTCCAAAGTGAGAGAACCATTTCACCTGAATCGTCCTTGAGCGTTGCACTTGCAACCCTCATTTTCTTGCCAAACTTTGTGACAACCTCGCGCGGCTCGTCCATGTTTGTGACCTCGCCGCTCACTGTTGCATTTGTGCCTGCCTTGACTTCGCTTATTTTCATATGACTTCACCTTTTTTAGTGCCAATAAGAAGTGACTTGGTTTGTACCAAAACCTTCCAAAAGACAGCCAATCCCCTACATTTTCTTAAAGTTCTTGGGTTTTATTGCTTCTAGAACCTATTTAATGCTTTTTGTAAACCGGCGATACTTTTTTATGGGGTTGTCTTTTTGCCTTAAAGAACTGTTATCTTTGCCTTGGCTTTTCGCGCCTCAAGCTTTTTCTCAAGCTTTTCAAGCCGCCTAATCCGCCTTTCAAGCAAAGGCTCGCCGCTTACCTGCCTTTCAAGAAACCCCGGCTTATCGGTTATGGCAAGCTGTTTTTCATATGCCGCAATAAGCGGCTTTGCGCTTCCAACCACCTTGGCTGCAAACTTGTCTGACTTGTATGCCTGCCTGCGGCTAAAATACCCAGGTATCAGCAAGTCAACTATCGCGCAAAGGGCAATTGAGGAACCAATGAACACCTTGTTATAAAAACCGGCGACAAGGAGTGGAACATTAGTCAGAAGAACTGCAAGGGCTTTTGGCCAGCCCCTGTCCCTTTCTACCCGCCCGACCTCGCGCGCCAAAAGCGCTTCAACTTCCTTTTCAGTGTGCAAGTCAAATACGCTTGTTGTCAGCCCAACAACTTTCTTTGTCTTTATCGTTGCCGCATTTATTGATGCCGCCGTTGCCCTGCCCTCCAGTTTCTCGTTATGCTGCTTTGCAATATAGCCTTTTTTGTCGAAATACGCGCTTAGCTCTGGCTCGTTTGTAACAATGAACGAGACGTCCTTTGCCCCGGCTTTTTTTGCAATCCTTGAAAACGCCCTTTGGGCAATGGGAAGCTGCTTTTGCAAAAACGCCCTGTACTTTGGGTTAAGGCTCTTTGCGTCATCAGTGAACTTTCCGTTTGCAAACACAACAGTCCATGCCATAAAACCACTTAGTCGTATTTCACCAGGATTCCGGGGATTGTCTTGTGGGGCACGCCTTTGAGCTTTTTAAGCCTCTTTATCCTTCTTTCTGCGCACGGGTGGGTAAAAAACAAATCAAATATGCCAAGTGCCGGGTCGTCTTGTCTTGAAAAATTCTTTATCCCACCGTCAGCAGCCGCAAACTGCTGTGCAGAATACTTGTCTGCAGCATACTCGTTTTTCCTGCTGTGATGTAGCGCAGAAAGAGTGTCGGCAAGACTCCAGGCAAGTAAAGTCATTGCATAAACAATACTGTCGCCCAAGGTAATGGGACTGTCGTCCATGAATATTTTTGGAATCCAATACCCCAAGGAAAACACTCCCCATAAAACCCTGCCGCTCCCTGTGGCAGTGCTGTATTTGTCCTTGTCGTGGCCTAATTCATGGCCCATGACAAATTTCTGCTCGCTTAATGTCAGCTTTTTGACCGCGCCTGAAGTAAAGGTAATTTCCCGCACGTCATTGTTGCCAAAAACCCAATTGCTGAATGTAATCCTTCCTATACTTGCATTCGGGGTTTCATCCTCCTCGACTGTGAACTTGGGTTTTTCCACCTTGGCTTTTTTGCACATCCTCTCAAGCATCTTTTCAAGTGCTGGGATTTTCCTTGACAAAACGTTTCTATTTGCCCTGTTGTAGGCATCGCCTTCAACCGTCAGGAGTCCTATCTTGTAAAGCACTTTAGACATGCAATTATTTGCCAAAACAAGTATTTAAATGTTGTTATTTGTTAAAATATGTGTAAAATGGGGATTTGCAGCCAAGTCTGGATTATGGTTCAAATTTGGGCGACCTGCCACCAGGCTACCAAGTATCTATTTCAGGTTGCCAAGCACGACTTTTTGAAGCTCGACAGGCTCCCAGACTTCAAGTGCCTTGAGGGCAAAATCTAGCTTGCTTTCAGATTCTGCGTATATTTCAAAAAGCGTGTCACCTGCCACAACCTTGTCCCCCATTTCACAGTGCAAATATACCCCAGCCCCCCTGTCAAGGGGCGCTCCTGCGGCCCTGGCGACATTTGAAATCATCTTGTTGTCAACGTGCGATATCCTTCCTGTCTTCTGCGCTATTACCTTGTGCACGCATTGGCCTATAGGCAAATCAGAGGACTTCACCTTTGAATTGCCGCCTTGCATTGCAATAATCTCCCTGAACTTGACAAGCGCCTTGCCAGACTTGATTATTTCCGATGCCGCAGTATATCCCCTCCCTTTCTCAACCTTGCCGCACATTTCAAGCATTGTGCCTGCAAGAAGGCAGGACTTGTCGCGCAGGTCCATCGGGCCGCCGCCCTCCAATACCTCAAACACGTCGCGGCACTCAAGGCCTGGCCCGACTCCGTTTCCAATCGGGTCTGAACCGTCAGTAATCAGGACTTCTATTACTATCCCAAGCTTTTTGCCAAGGGAAATAAAGTCGTTTCCAAGGGCCTGCGCAGCTGCAGTGTCCATGATTTTTGCGCCTCTGCCTATCGGTATGTCAATCACTGCGTACTGCGCTCCCACGGACTTTTTCTTTGCAAGGATTGAGGCCAAAAGCACGCCGCGAGGGTCAAGGGAGAGGGGGTGGCGAATCTTTATGAGCTTGTCATCTGCAGCAGCCAGGTTCATTGCCCCTCCCCAGGCAATGCAGCCGTTTGTCTTCAGCACAATTTTCCTCATTTCCTCAAGCTCAAAAGTCACTGGTGCTAAAACTTCCATGGTATCCGCAGTTCCGGCTGCGGAAGTGATTGACCTGCTTGAGGTTTTTGGTATGTACAAGCCTGCTGCAGCAACTATCGGCACAAGAAGCATTGTTGTTCGGTTTCCTGCAACGCCCCCTACGCAATGCTTGTCCATTATGGGGCTTTTCCCAAGGTTAAGCACATCGCCTGACTTCACTATGCTGTTTGTAAGTGCGATTATCTCGTTATGCGTCAGGCCCCTGATGTGCATTGCGGCAATGAAAGCCGCAAGCTCAGGCTCTGACAATTTGTTTTCCATCAGGTCATCAATCACAACCTCAATCTGTTCTGCATTAAGCTCCTTTCCCTCAATTTTATCCTTTACATATTGAAGCGAGGCAGGCCTTGCCATGTGCTTGACGTCAATAATCTCGCTTTCAGAGGCTTTCAGCTCCTTTGCAATTTCGGTAAAAAGGCCTATTTCGCCAAAGCCCACTATGTCAGAAGACAGGTCAACCTTTGCAATAATCTCCTTTCCCCTGCACCGCAATATCACCCTGTGGGAGGGGTAGATGTCGTGCGCCATTGCCTCCTGCTCGTTTAGGACAATTATGTTGCCGCCTGCGACTATGCCAATGAGCCTTGCCCTGCACCTGTAATCTTTCATGCTCCAGACATCGTCCTTTTTACCATTTCCATTCAAGCAAATCACCAAGTGCTCTTTCCGTATTGTTTGAAATACAATTTGAATATCCCTGACTCCAGGGCCTATCTTCAGCAATACTCTTCTATGCACCTGAAAGGTTGAACTCCTCAAGCGCAAGGGTTATCAGGCTTGCAGGAGGCACAACCCCTTTTTCGGTTATATACGCATGTATGTATTTTGCGCCTGTTATGTCAAAGGCAGGATTCCGTATCTTGACCCCTTTTCCAGTCTCCTGCGCCCCTGCGACTTCCCCTATATCTCTCTCCTCAATCTCAATGCTCTTGCCCCAAACCGTAATTGGCTCGAACTTGTAAAGCTCGGCTGCCGAGTAAAAAGGCACATCTTCCATGCTTGCAAGCCTTGCAATGCCCGCAGTCCCAATCTTGTTGACCAAATCCCCTGCTGAAGTTATTGCATCTGCGCCGACAAGCACCATGTTGCACTTTGGAAGAAATGTGGCCACAGCCGAGTCAACAATTAGCGTGGTATCTATTCCAGCCTGCGCAAGCTCCCTTGCAGTAATCCTGCCTTGGTACTTTGGCCGTGTTTCAGTGCAATAGACTGCATTGAGCCTTCCTGCCTGGAAAGCCTTTTTGAGTATGCCGACAACAGTGCTTGAGTGGCAGTGGACCAGCACGGTTGCCCCATTTGGCACCTGAGCCGCCCCAAACTGCGATATTGCCTCAATGCTTGCCTCCATGTTTCTTGCAAATGCCTTGCACTCGGCCTTCACAAGATTTTTGAGGCTTGAAACGCTTTGCCGGCTGCCCTTGCGCATCCTGGCTTTTTGCGGCTTTGCGCCAAATCCCACGCGGCTTTTTGATTTGCCAGCCCCATCAATCCATTTCATGTGGAGCAGCGCCCTTGATTTGTCTCTGCTTGCCTGTTTTTCCAGTGCGGCACTCGGCCTTGCCACCCAAGCGCCTTTTGCCACATTCATATAAAGTTTTTTTTCAACCTTTGCAAGCAAGTAGCGGATTGAATTTCTCAGCATTGGCTCTGTCGGCCTTGTTGAGGCAAGCGCATCGGCAGCCTCGACCAGCTGCCCGTAAAACGCGGCGCTGCTGCCAGCCGTGCTTGTGCTTGCAACCAAATCCATTGCGCCAATTGCAGCAAGGGCAATGTTGCGCGCACCCTGGATTTTTAGCGACCTTATGGCAGCGCAGGTCTCCTCCAGCACAAGGCTTTGGCTGCCGTTTTTTTCCAGTTGGCTTCCCTCTTTTCCGCTTGTGCCAAATCTTGCAGCTAAAGCCTTGCCTGCCATAGTTGCATATTTCTTTTCCGTCTTTATATACTTAAGCAGTTTCAATCACAAAGCTTCCTTCTGCCGCAAGCGCCTCTTCCCCGTTTTCCTTTCCTGTCTTATGAACTTTAAAATTTACGGTTGTCTGCCTTGCTCCGCCCTCTTTGCAGCCATCTATTCCATCCCTGTTTTGAAAATTGGCTTTTATTGCAAACACATCTGCTGGCAACAAGGGTTTTTTATACCAAATCTTCATCTTCCTTATGATTGTGCTTGATTTGGCTGCCTTCTGTACAAGCTGCCTGCTCACAATCTCAGCATATGCACCTATCGCCCCGCCGTGCATTGAGCCAAAATGATTCATGTCAAACTGCTCTGTCTTTCCCATGTAAATTCCTGCCTGGCCCTCAATTGTTATTGGTTTTCCATTCAAGCCAGCCATTCCATTTTTTCCAAAAGTTTCAGGGAAAAGCCCTGCAAGCCCCATCTTCAGCCCTTTTACCCACAAATCATAAATCTCCCATGTTTTTCTTTCGTTTCTGCCAAGGTTTAGCCCAGGGCCAATGTCTCTTATTACATCTACAGGCCTTCCTGAGCTATCCACTGGGACATACTCGCCAAACCCCCGTATCACAACTTCGCCTGCCCTGCCGTCTTCATCTGCGCTCTTCTCCAAACTCCTGCGCACAATCTCAAATTTGGCTTTCCCCCGCTTGCTTTCTATCTGTCCAACAGACGCCAGGATTGCAAGCCTGTCCCCTTCGCATATCCGGCCTGCAAATTCAAGCTCGCATGTGCGTAAAAAACATTCATATCCAGTATAATCCCCGAACAAAAGCCCCCCTGCGACATCTGTCATGTAGTAAATAAAACCGCCAAACAAGTTGCCTTTTGAATCCAAGTCTTCCTTGCAAACAAGATACTCCTTTTTCTTTACAAACCTGTCCGCCGTTGCTTTTTGCCCCGTGTCGCCGTTGCCAATTTCAATGGAACCGAACACGCTTTTTCTTCTGTTGGTCGTATCAGGAGAGCCGGGGCATTTAGAACCCTCCCTGGCCACACTGTCCCTGTTGCCAGCCTTCCCTTTTTCAATGATCATATTTGAGTTTGACATACAACCACGCAAGACTATTTTTTGCGACGACAAACGATTATATAGCTTCCTGCACACAGCTGCTTTTTGCCCTGGCCGAGGCCTTTCACAGCCCCCCAAGCCCAGGCACAGGAGATTTCTGAAAACATATAAATACCCCTAGCGACAAAAGGGTAGCGTATGGCGACCCAGTCATTGGAGACAGGCACACTAGCACAAGCCACCGCAAATATCATCGGTGGGCCAGGGGCAGATGGGCCGTTGCAGGCAGTGAAAAAGAAGGACGGCTTCAACATTGAAAAAATAGTATCGCATTCCGACTGGCGCCAGGTCCTCTACGACCTTGTCTCCTCGCAGCAGCTGGACCCCTGGAACATTGATGTCGTCTTTGTCGCAGGCGAGTACATTAAGCGCATAAAGCAGCTTTCGCGCCTTGACCTGCACCTCTCTGCAAACATAGTCCTTGCAGCCTCAATACTCCTGCGCTTCAAGTCCGACGCCATAAAATTTGAGGAGCCGGTTGCGCAGCAGACCCTTGGCGACTTTATGGGGGGAGAGGAATGGGTCGACCCCTCGTCTTTGTCAGCGCTTGAGCTTTCCGACCGCATACCGCCAAAGCGCCAGGTCACACTTGACGAGCTTGTCGGCGCACTTGAGCAGGCATTTGAATTTGAAAAGCAGCGCATGGAAAGAAAATCCGCAATCCAGACAAGGCTTGCCCCGCCCCTGACAATCACGCTTCCTGAGTTTGACATTGATGCCGAGATGGAGCGCATTATGGAAAAAATCAGCGCCTTGAAGGATGCCCAGGGCCTTGTGCTCTTCTCGGCCCTGTGCAAGTCAAAGGAGCCCCTTGACGTCATCTATGCGCTTTTGCCAACCCTCCACCTTGTCCAGTCATCAAAGCTTGCACTAAGGCAGGAGGAATTTTTTGGCGACATAATTCTCTGCCAGCTACCGCCTGCACAAGCCAAACAAGTTCATCCAATGCAAGGGCCTGCAAACACAGATTCAAACTCAAATTCGGTTAAACCGGCCGCCAAGGAAGACGTCTCATCTGCACGTCTCAACCATAAACATCAAAAGGAAGCATCCCCGATAATGGCATCCAAAATGCCAATCATTGCAAGGGACAGGCAGAGGAAAAAAGGTGCCTGAACATGACAGAGGAGGAAAACCTCATCCAAGCGGCGCTTTTCATAAGCGCTAGACCCATGCCTGTTTCAGAGCTATCACGGCTGCTAGGCATTGCAGCCCAGGGATATGTTGAGAGCACTGTCAAAAAATTGGCCGAGTCTTACAACTCAAGTGCGGGTGCGCTTGAAATTGCGTTCATAGACGGCAAATACATAATGCGCGTCAAGGCGGCATACCTGAATCGGGTCAAGCAGTTCGCGCAAGGTGTTGAAATCTCCCAGCATGCCCTAAAGACCCTAGCATACATTAACGGCAAGCCCGGGATAAAAAAAGCTGACCTTGTAAAGCACCTGGGCGCGTCGGTTTACCAGGACGTCTTTGAGCTTGTTGAAAAAGGGTTTGTGGTGCAGCGAAAGGCTGGCCGCACATCGTCCCTGCACACGACAGAAAAGTTCAGGGAGTATTTTGCCACGGCTGCACAAAACAAGGAAGGCTTAACACGGCCAGAGGTGGCGCCTAAGGCTTAAAATCCAAAATGCGCAAGCCACCTAAAAGATAAGCGCATCTTAGCGCCAGTCTCATTGCAGCCAGGCGCCGCTGTACTCGTTTCTCATTCAGCTGTTTTTTGCTCGCGTTGGATGTTCCTTTTTTCTACCTGCACAAGCAGGTCTATATGCCCAAGCAAGTTGTTCAAGTCGTGCGAGCCTTTCCTGCTTTTCTTGTACATTGCAATATAAACCTGCCCGACTTTTCCAAAATACTCCATGAACTCATCAAGCCGCTTTTTTGTTTGTTCCAGGTTGCCCCGTTCAAGCACGGCCTTAGAAAGCCGCCACTTTCCGCTGCCTGCATTGAACTCAAAGCCCAACTTCGGGTTGAGCCCAATCAAAATCCTGACAAGGCGGGCAAACCGCGCATCAGCCTCAATATTGACGTGGTCCCATATTATTCTTTTCTGCCTTCTGCCAAGGTGCGCAAGCCCTCTGTGCAGAGCCTCTGGCAGATTTCTTTCCCCGCCCTGGCTGTTGACAAATCCCCCAACTTGCTCTTTTATACCTTCAACCTTTCTCCTTGCCCTTGCGGCAAGCATGGTTTTTGCGCTGCTTACAAGAGGAATGACATCAAGCCAGTGCCTAGCTTTTTTGGCAAGCCGAGCTGGCCACGGTTCTTTTTCCTGGATTATTACAATCTGGCTCTCGCATGATGTTGCCGCCAGCCAAATGTGTTTTGCCATATGCCTTAGCTTTCGCGATTCAAAAAAATATAAACGAATCGCTTTCCTGCACAAAAAACATGGGGATTGGGACAGTTTATTAACTTATTTGCCTCAATCAATCTTGGCTCCATTGAGGGCAAGAAAAGCTTGTTTGTTTTTTTGAGGTGTGTATCCATGACAGAAAAAAGGCCGTTTGACATACTGAACAACTCCCTGAACAACACGGTTGTTTTGGGGCTAAAGGGCGGCAGGGAAATTCGGGGCCTGATGTCCTCATACGATGTGCACATGAATATCGTGCTTGAAAAGGCCGAGGAGCTAACAGATGGCCAGGTCAAGCGCGGAATTGGAACTGTGCTTGTGCGCGGGGACAGCGTCGTTTACATAATGCCCTCTTCATAAAGGCGGAGGCGAATTGCTTGGACTACAAAAGCCTTATAGCCGGGGTCTTCCTGGCTTTTGGAATTTCAAACATCCTGAGGATTTTAAGCATCCCGTTTTCGGTGACGCTTGGAATCGTCCTGTTTGGGATTGATGTTGGCACGCTTATTCTGGCTGCGGTTTCACTTGCAATAGCATACTATCTTGTCAAGTCAAACTGATGCAGCTTGCACATCAGCCCAGCAGCTTTATTACACTATATACATTTTCATTTTACCTCCACCGCCTGCCTGAGCAAACCCTGCATTGGAAGATTTTGGTTTATGCCAAAAGCAGGTGCAGCTTCTTGTGAGAGTTTTTATTACTGTGTTCCCTAATCAATAATTCGATTGTGCAGCAAGGGCTTGTAGCGAAACGGTATCGCGCCTGCATGGCATGCAGGAGACTGGGGGTTCGATTCCCCCCAAGTCCATTACCATAAGGGGAACAAAGCCAGTCAGTTGGTCCCCTTGAGGTTTTCACCACCTTTAGTTTTTCACAAGCAACGAAAACGACTGCCATAAGGGAACTTTCGTGATTCAAATGTTCCTCCCGTGCGGTAGCCCCTCCTTTGTTGGTAAGTCGTCCAGCAAAAGTCTTTCAGGCAAAAATATTTTCTAATTGCCTCAACTATTGGTTAATATATATTGGGCTTCTAAAAAATTCTGCAGGGGGCAAGGCAGGCCAAGCTTTTGCCCTAGCTTAACGGTGGATTTCTATGCATGTGAAAGTCACAGCCCCTACAAACATTGCAATAGTCAAATACTGGGGCAAAAACCCCAAATGGGAAAAATACATGCTTCCCACAAAAAGTTCCGTCTCATTCACTGTGGAGGGGCTTTTCACCCAAACATTCCTTGACGTGAAAAAAGGAGGCGGCACAGTAAGCTTTGACCTAAATGGGAAAAAAATCTCAAGTCAGATGCCCGAATACGAATATGTCGGCGCGATGCTTGATAAGCTCTTTGAGCTTGTCCCAAGAACAAAGTCTTACGATTACTCAATTGTCACAACAAACAACTTTCCAACAGCTGCCGGCTTTGCCTCGTCTGCAAGCGGCTTTGCAGCCTTTGCAAAGGCGCTTCAGGGCGCGATGAAGGAGCTTGAGCCAGGCGTTTACGAAAAATACTTTTCAGACGATTCAAAACTATCCGTGTTTGCAAGGCTTGGAAGCGGAAGCGCGGTTAGAAGCATACCTCATGAAGGCGGCTTTGTCATTTGGAACCGGGGGCTTGATCCGCAAAACAGCCCAGACCCGACAAGACTTGGGGCGGCGCAGCTTGAAAAGCTGATTTTTTCAAGCACTGCGCAGTCGCTATTTGGCCCAAGCCACTGGAAGGAACTTCGCATAATCTACTGCAAAACCGCACAGGGGGAAAAAAAGGTCAAAAGCAGGGCGGGCATGAAAGCCACTGTCGAGACAAACCCCCTTTACTGGCACTGGGTAGAGTACGAGGAGCAGGAGGTTCTGCCTGCACTTATCGAGGCCGTGCGCCTGAAAGACTTTGGGTCTTTTGGCAGGATTTGCATGGAGTGCAGCAATTCATTGCACGCAATGATGCAGTACACAACCCCCCGGATATGTTACCTCAATGACACAAGCAACGAAATAATAGATTCCGTGCTTGGAATGAATTTGGATGCGGGCAAAACGGTTGCAGCATACACGTTTGACGCTGGCCCAAATGCAATAGTCTTTACTCTGGAAAAGCACGAAAAGCAGGTGGCCCAAAAGCTTGGAAAAATAGTCGGCACGGAAAACCTTGTTGCCACAAGGCCGGGGCCCGGCCCGCAGGTTCTGAAAGCAAGCGAATAAGGCCCATGCCTGCCTTTGCCAATCTGATATGTATCACGGTGTTGCAATGGGAAAAATCTCAGTCCCCGGCAAAATCCTTTTTTTTGGCGGCTTCTCGGTCCTTGAAAAGGGCAACCCTGCCTTGTGCCTTGCCGTCTGCGGCAAGGATGGCTCTGGAGTTGTAGCCAGCTGGAAAAAGGGCGGCCGCAGGATTTCAAGCCCCCAATTTGGCCTGGACTTTGAACCAAGCCTTGAAGGCTTAGGCTCTCAGGGGCCTCTTGTAAGCTATCCTTACCTAGTTTGCGAAAGCTACCTGAAGGCTGCGAATCTTTGGAAAAACGACGTTTTCATAAATCTTTCCAACAGCCCGATATTTGGCCACAAGGACGAGAAAACAGGCCTGGGAAGCTCTGCGGCTGCAACAGTTGCAGTCGCTAGGGCGGTGTTTGAAGCCAACGGGCTTGACATAAGCCCGCAAGGCAGCCACTTTGATGCAATGCACAAGCTCTCCCAGCTAAGTTATGCACTGTACTCGGGAAAAATCGGCTCCGGCTTTGACATTGCCGCATGCGCGTTTGGCAAGTCAATTGTTTATCACAGGTACGACCCTTCTGAAATAATACTTCCGCATAATGGCGTGCTTAGCCAAGAGGCTTTGGGCAGTCTTGCGGTTGGCTGCGCGAAAAAGAAATGGGGCTGGCTTGATGCAAGGCCTCTAGCCTATAAAAAAAGATTCAAGGTTCTTTTTTTCAACGTGCTTGGCGGCAAGACCTCAACAATATCCTCAGTCAAGGCCGTCATGCAGTACAAGGCAGCAGACCCCATTGGATACTCAAAGGCCATTTCAATGCAGGCCAAGGCGGAAAACCTGGCAATAAAAGCCCTTGAGTCTGGCAACTGGGAAACTGTCAGGGAATGCACCGGGCTTGCAAGGCAGGCGCACGCTCTTCTTTCTTCAGGCGCAAGCAAGCTTGTAGGGGGCTTTGATGCAATCGAGCCGCAGCAGCTAACAGAAATAATCGAGGAATGCCAGGGGCTTGACGGAATTATTGCAGGCAGGTGCCCGGGGGCAGGGGGCTTGGATGGTGTTGCATTTTTAGCAAGGCCGGATTTTATGGGAACTGAACGGATTGTTGAAATCGGGCAAAACTACGGCGTACGGCTTGAAAAAATAGAGCTAAAGATTCTGTGACACATGCTTGGCGGAAGTGGTGTGCTATGATAAAACTTTCAGTTGACAAGGAATCCTATCTTCCCGGGCAGACAATCAACGCATCTGCAGCCATCGTGCTTTCAAAGCCGATTCATGCAAGGGGGATGAGTGCAAGGCTTTACTGCGCGCAAAAAAAGGAGGTAGAGTCATTAACCTACCTTACGCAGGAGGAGCGCGGCTGGATGAGGCAGCTTGGGGAGCACCCACATTCTGAAATAAAAGAAGTTAAGCATGAAGTCGATTCCGATGTCTTTGTTCAGGAAAAGCTGGTTTGTGGCAGCGGAACTTTCAAGGACCAGGTGGTCTCCTTCAGCTTCACCCTGCCTGCCAATGCGCCGCCAACAAGCTATGAGCTTGGGCACGATGGAAAAATCCACATCTGGCACCTTGAAGTCAAGCTTGACGTGCCTTTTGCATTTGACAAGCAAGCGGACGTTGAAATTAAGGTCAGCGGATTGAGCGTGTAATTAGGGCAGATACTCTTTAGCCATTCAAGTTTGCCGCTCATTAGCAATGCTCGGCCTTCTTATCTTTTCGGCTTGCCTTTCCCCTGTTTTTCAGCCTCTTCCCTTTCCTCTCCGCTTTCAGAGTTCCCCCTGGACTTGTATGGCTTGCCGTTTGAGTCAGCCCCAACCAGGAAATACAGTATTTTGCCAAACTGCACGTTTTGCCTTGTAGGCCCGAATTGAAGCTCAACGCCCTTTTCAAGCCCCTTTATCTTTGCCTGCTGCTGCAGCATCGCAGTTTTTTTCTCCTGCTGCAAAGTTGCAAACTCTATTCTGGAGCTTGTTGAAAGCAGCCCGCCGCTTTCCCCAAGGTTGTCAAATGTCAGGCAGATGTAGTTTTCCAGTTTCCCCCCGACCTTTGCAGACTTTGGCCTGTAGCGCAAGTCCATTGGCAGCTTGACGTTTGAAAGTATGCTTATTGCATTGCTTCTTGCGCTTGCAGACTGCAGATAGCCGCTTAGGGTCAGCGGCCCTGTCGGCGTATCGGGCTGCAAGTCAAATGTCACTGTTGCCTGCGTCCTTGAGTCCGGGGGCATGGAAAAAGACCTTGGGGCTATTTGCGCCTCAATGGTTTTTTGTGCCGAGTCAAAAACAATAACAGACAAATCCACGCTTAGCGGCTGCGGGTTTGGGTTTATGGCAAGCAAGATGGCCTTCACCCCGACCTGCCCTACTGAAAGAGAGACTGGAAGCGAGGTTTCAACCTCCAGGTGAAGCTCGGTTGGCTTTTCAAATGACTTGCCGCACTGCCTGCAGTACTTCGCCTTTTCAGGAAGCTTGCCTTTGCAGCTTGGGCAGTATTTGTGCTCAGTTTCCTGCCTTTGCTGCGCATCCAGCCTTCCTCCCTTTCTTTCAGTCTTTGATTGGGCGTCCGGGGAGTCATAGTAATTTGGCTTGCGCCTCTTTTCGTCAAGCACGATTTTTTCTATCATCTCAAGCCTGTTTCTTTCAGCCTGGCCCTCGCTTTCAGACTTTGCCCAGGACGGGAGGTTTCGCCTGAATTTGTCCT
The DNA here is from genome assembly GCA_016866895.1 of Candidatus Parvarchaeota archaeon. Taxonomy (NCBI): domain Archaea; kingdom Nanobdellati; phylum Candidatus Parvarchaeota; species Candidatus Parvarchaeota archaeon. The sequence goes on along the minus strand of VGKX01000002.1, from coordinate 8,039 downwards.
GGTCAAAGTATTTTTGCTCCTCAAGCTGCCGCCTTGACCTTTCCGTCTGCTCAAGCTGCCTGGCTCTTTTCTCCTCTGCAAGTTGTTTTATGCGCCTTTCATACTCCTCCTGCTTTTTCTGCATTGCCTCCCGCGCAGCCTTTTCCCTTTTATAATAGTCAATCTCCCTCTGCCTTGTCTGCGGGTCATTTTTCTTTTCCTGGGCCTCCCTTTTTTTCCTCTGCTCCTCCTCCTTTTTTGCCTTCACTAGCGAAAGGCAGGTAAAGCAAAAGTCGTGCCCATCGAAAAACCCTCCAGAGTCAGTGTATTCAGTGCCGCACTTGTTGCAGTGATGGACCATACGCTAACAATTTCCGCCAGCATCTTTAAAAGTAGCGCCATCAGGCATTTTCCTCAAGCAGCTTTGCAATCCTGCTTATGGAGAGGTGCACCTGTGTGTTTCTCAAGTAGAAGAAAACCGAATAAACCGCCCTTGCAAGCATGCGGGCAAGCAAAACAAGCCTCTTAAGCGGATTCTTATTTGCAATCCTTATGTAATCAAACCCGAACATTGTTTTTGGGCTGACAACAACCTGCATTCCGTTTCTTATTGCGCCTTTGGCGCTTTCAAGCACGCACCATGCAGTATCATAGCCACAGACAAGCAAAGTGCCGACTCCAAGCTTTTCGAACTTTTTTGCCACACCTTCAGCTTCAAAGGCATCAAGCAGGACACCGTTATTTTTTATCCTGTCCGGCTTGGTAAAGTCCGCCCTTTTTTTTCCTGCCGCCTCAAGTATGCGGCTGTCAAAAACGTCGTGCTCCAAGCCCACAGTCACAATTGGGATTCCCTTTCCTTTGGCTTTTTTCACAACCTTGCAGATGTTTTTTGAGCATCTTTCGTATGGCACAAGTTTCTCCTGAATCCAGTTTCTAAACTTCCTGCCTCCTTTCCTTGGCACCTCTATCCTGTGCATGTCAATGACAAGCACGCCAATTCCTTTCTTCTGGGCCGTTGCAGGAACCTGCATCTCTATTTGCATGAAAATATTGCTAAAGCCAGATATATAAAGTTATTTTTAGTTAAAAAGTGTGTATATTGCATATATGCTGTCTAATCCTGATGCATTTGCCAAAAAAAAGTTATAGCCCCCATCGGATTCGAACCGATGTAACGAGGTATCCCCCAGAGAATTCTGAGAAGTTCGATTACGTTTTTATGTATTCAAAACGGTTCTTTTGGGCTGAAGCACTTTTCTTTCAAGAAAAGGGCTCTTCAGAGCCTCGTGTCCTTGACCACTAGACGAGGGGGCTATAAAATCCAGAACTAAATGCGCACCTAATGTTTATATTGATTTAAGTGGACCCTGAGGGGATGCGCAGTTGTGTGCTTGCTCCTCCATCTGGCACCCAAAACTTCTTTTGAAGTTTGCAGTCGATCATTAGCTATCTTTTCTCATCTTTTGGGCCCGGAGGGAATCGAACCCCCAGTCTTCGCTGTGTAAGAGCGACGTCTTAACCATTCGACTACGGGCCCAATTTGTGTATATATCTCATCAATCAATTATCTTGTTCTTAAGGGCTACACGCCGCAGCGTGGATAACCACTCAACTGCGGGCCCTGGCATATCTATTCTGGCAGAAATTGAATAAAACACTTCTCTTCCAGTAAATGCGGCGGCTCCTCCAACAAGGATATTTTGGGAGCCTCAATTTCTCGGCATTTCAGCCGCGGCTCCTCAAGCCTTCAAATCTTGCTGCCTGCCTCTAAAAACCCTGTGCAATTCGTTGCTTATCTTCACAAAAAGCTCAATTGTCTTGGTTTTTTCATCACACTCTGCAAGCAAGCCTCCATTCTCAAGCATGCTTGCAAGCCGCTGCCTCTTTCCATGCATTTTTCCACTCCAGCGCGCCGGCACTTTTAACCTGACTAGGTCAAATTTGCCAAGAAGAGTAAAGCTTGGCTCATCAATGCCTATTCTCCTGTACGTTATGCTTTCCTGCCTGGCATTGTCGAAGCTTGTCGGCATTGTCTTGCAGCTTCCAACTACAGTTGCCTTGCATGAAAGCCCGAAGCTCTTGAAAAGTTGCATTGTTAAATCTGTCCGCGTAGCTGATTTTGTGCGAAGGCTTACAGGCCAGCCCATATCAAGCAGTCTATACTCTTGCTTATGGGAAAGCATCCCTATTACCTTTGTGTCAATCTCCATTTCAGGCGCAGGCGGAATAACTGACAGGCTCAAAAACAAACTGTTTTTTTTATTGCTTCCATTACCTGTGCCGCCTGGTTTGCATGCCCGCCCAGTTTTTTCTCCAAAATTTTTGCTATTCGGATTGCTTGAGCCAAACAACGTCTTCATATGATTACCTTTCAACTTTATTTGTATTTTTCCTTTTATTCCCACAACCTAGCCAATCTAAATATATAAAGCTTGTCTTGCCAACCTATTTTTGGTGTGAGTTTTGGAATGTTTCAGTCTTGTTGAAAAAACCGAGGATTACCGGCTGTACAGGCTTGCAAACCCTTCCATGCCGCAGCGTACTTTTATCGTCTGCTCGCAGGCGGCAAGGGATGTCCTATACAAGCCTCACTTGGCAGGCAAGCCGCTCCAGGATGCAATGAACAAAAACGCATCAATTTTTGCAAGGCTTCTCAAAAAGCATGTTGTCAACGGAGCCAAGCTTGAGAATGTCTGCGAGCTTGTCTTTCTGTCCGGCGGCCTGTATTATTTTCTCAACGCTGGCTTCAAGTCTGAGTTTGGGGTTGCCCTTCCCCAGTGTTTCATTGGAATCCAGCGGCAGCGCATTGAGGGGGCTGGCGGCCAGTTTCGCGCAATAGCAGGCTATGAGAACTTCGAGTCCCTCCCTGACAACGCGCATGTGATAATCGGCGACACGATTGCAACAGGCTCAACACTTGTAAAAGGCATCCAGATGCTTCTGGATGCGGCGGAAAGCAAGGGGACAAAAATCGCAAGCATCACAGTCATTACCCTTGCAGGCTCGCCGCAGGGGGCGCAAAAGCTTGCCGCACTTGAAAAGTCGCATATTCTGCCACAGCATCCTTCGTGCAAGGTGAACCTGTTTGCCTGCGAAATGCTCTTTCATCTCATGCCTGATGGCACGGACCTGAGGTTTTTGGAAAAAGATTCAATAATGCCTGATGAAAGCAGGGAATACGCCAAGGCAACTTATGGCGACTGGCTGGGAAAAAATATGAAGTGCGCAGTATTTGACTGGGGAACACGGTGCAAAAATCCAGCAGCCCACTACAGCGAATTTTTGGAATTTGTGCAGCAGGCCATCAAGGACAAGAAAACCCCTGCAGATGCCAGGTCTAGACTTGAGGAAATGAAAAAAGAGGCGCTTTCGGGAATAGAAAGGATGAAAAAGGAGCTTTGAACACAAAAGCCGCCGGTGTCCGTGCTTCCGCTTATTTTGCTTTTCACTGCCTTTCCAAGTCCCACGAAAGCCTCACAAGAGCATCTGCGGCAATTTTTACTGCCCTCACTTCAGTTTCCTCTTGCTTTGCCATTTCCTTCTTGTTATTCTTGTCAGGAAAGCCCGGTCCAGGAACAGCACCTATCACTGCAACAACCATTCCAGTGAGTATGTTTGCCTCATACTTTGCTTTTGAATAGGCGGCAATGAATGCATTTAGAAGCTGCTCCATCTCGCTTGCAAGCACGTTGTATTTCTCACGCAGCATAAACATAATCTCCTGTGCATCTTCCCCATACAAGCTTTCCTTGGAAAAAGTGCTTGCAACATGGTGCTTGTATCCAAGTCCTTTTGCTGCATCCTGAAGCGCAGTTGTGACAGCAGGACTGTTTTTCATAATAAGAAATCTTCCGTCTTTGGTAAAGCTACCCCCTAGAGCCTCCCACTGGCTTACGAATTTTTTCAAATCATCGGTGCCAGCACGGGCAGGCAATATTTGCCTAAAATACCCAAGTGCTTGTTCTATTGCCCCGCAGCTTCCAATATTCTGGTCTGAAATTACAATGTCCCCAAGCCCCATCACAGGTGGCTCAAGTGTCATTGTGTTATTGCCACCCGATGTCCCTGACCTTATCTGGCAGACATTTTTTCCTTCTTCAACGCCTTGTGCCGCTGCCGCAAACTCCCGCTGTGTCATGTCACAGGCACTCATGCCCATGAGGGTTTCGCCGCCTGCTATCCTTAGAGTCCCCTTCCTGCCTTCAATCTCGTAGTTGTAGTCTCCTGTGATTATCCTTACCCTGCCAACTTCTTTTCCATCTTTGGCATCCTCTCTAACAACATTTGTAAGTCCAAGCGCCTGTTCTATCATCAAAGGCTTTGACCTGGCTCCCCCAAGTATCTGGTATCTTGGCAGACGAGTGTTTAGAAAAGTCGGTGCAATATGCTGCCCCCTGATTCCAAGAAAGTCAGCAGATGTTTTAACTATAGTTGGGCTTGACATAATAACGCCTCCAAAAACACGCCAGGCAATTTAGGATATAACTTCCGCTTTTGCCTTGTTGTTTTTTGTGTTAGGGCGTCAATGTTTATAATGCCTTTATTTGAGACTTTCTAACAGCATTAAAAACATTCACTTCGCGATTGTTATTCCTTCAAAGTCAGCTCATGCCAGTGCCTGCGCATCTGTTCGTGGAGGAACTGTGTTTATACACAATCATTTATTTAATACCACAAGCTTTATATACTTCAACTTACATATTCATTCTGCTTTTGGTTCAATAATCTCCTAGTTGGTATTATGCAACAAATCAATCACGCCTTTGTTTAGTCTATTGTTTCAAACCTCAAGGTTTCAACTTCAGGGTTGCCTGCCTCAAATATAAATTCAAGACATTTCCAGAAGCTTCTCCCGCAGAAAGCCTCCCCATTCACAAAGTACGAGGTATTTGATGCGTCAAGGGATGTTTATGAGGCAATCTACCCGACTTTTTCCAAGATGCTTCTTTGTGCAAGGTTTCTCAAGGATTCAATTGGTTATCATAACCCGCAAAAACCAATTCCTTCTGAAGTAAAAATTGAAATCCTTGAAAATGCAGCCAGTCTTTCCTTTCTTCTCTTCGAGTGCAAAAATCTTATTGATAACCGCCTTGTCATAAGTGAAAGCTACAATACCCATGCCAAATCCCTTGTGCTTCACTCAGTTTCCTATTACCTTTCAACTCACTTGCCATTTTTGGCTCTTTTGTCAGCAAACCAGGAAAATCAAAAACGGTTTGCGGAAAGCTTTGAAACACTCCAGGGCAGGGAACAATTGTTGCTTTATGCCGTTTCAGTTTCCTCGTCCGAATTCGCCCTTTCAAGCATGCTGAAAAACCTTTCAGACCCGTGCGAATTCCGTTATCTTGATGTGCCTGGGTCTCAGGGAAGGTTTTTGGACCTGTCATACGAAAACCAGGTTCTTGAGGATGGAATTTACGACAGGAAAAAATTGAGGCAGCCAATGCTTCACATGCGCTCTTTGCTTGAAGATGATGCGACTCGGATTCTTGCCTTGTGCGCCAAGCTCAAGTCCATGGTATTTACAAACGGTCATGAGCCTGACTTGGAGTCAAAAATCTCAGGCCCCGCTGTTGCGCAAATATTAAAAGAGCTGGAAAGTCTTTCATCCATGTTTCCAAAAAACCATTATGTAGTGCCCCCCGGCCAGTCAAAGCACGAGTATCTTGTTTACTCAAGCCTGTCGCACTGGCTCAATAACGTTCTGGGAATAATGTGTGGGTACTCTGCGCTTGCATCTTCGAATTTAAATCGTGATGGCTTTGTCAAACTCCAGACATTCATTTCGCTTTTTAACTCGTCTGTCAGGTTTGCCAATATTCTTGAGAACCTGAAAAATCCTGACACAGTGCCCATTGTTCCATCCAGCACGCCAAAATTCGTCCTTGACTTGGACAAGCCGCCAGCTTCCGTACCAGTTGCCAATCCAAGTTAAATGCGCCAGTATTATACCCAAGAGTTTTTTTCATGTCAAACCCGCTTTTTATTGGCGCAATGCCCTCTACTGCAAAAACCATCAAACAGCAAACAACTGTATCAGGAAAAGTCAGGCCCGAAAAAACAATTAACACACTTGCCGCCACCGCATCATCATGCAAACCCGACTCCGAATACAACCTGCCTGTTTCCTTTAGCCGCCAAGAAGTCGGGTTTATCAGGAATTACAAATTCAACGAACTGCTCTGCCCTAAACTGTCCGGGGTATTGGCTGCCTTGGGCGAGGTCATTGAATTGTGCTCAAAAGCAGATTCGCAACTTCTGGCAAACGACATCAACCTCAAAATTGGGGCTTTGGACAGGTCAGTCCAGTCGCTTCTAGAGCTTATCCACGCAATGGACATTTACGGCAATCCATTGTCATATCCCCAGGATGACAAAGACGGCTTTCACGGTGTCATCTCAAAGCTTCGCGGCATCCTGCCCTCAACCGGCATGCGAATAGATGGAAAAGATTTTGATAAAAAACAAGGCAAAGAAAAATCCGAATCAGTTGCTTTGACTTGCCAGCTTGCCCAATCGTGGTCTGAAAACCTTATGGCATTCAGCACTGCCATAAGCGAAGCAGGAAATGGCACCTGACTTTTATTTTACTTCCTTGAAAGCCGGAACTTGTAGCCGTAATGTATCAGCCCTTCCTCGCCGTCCTCCTGGATTTTCCTAAAAACCATCTCAACAGGCATGCCTATTCTCACATCAGATGCCTTGCAGTCCACTATCTGGGATGTGACAAGGGGCCCTTCCTCAAGCTCAATGAGGGCAAGCACATAAGGCACCTCAAGCTCAAAACCAACTGGCGGAGCGCTCACTTCGGTAAAGCTGTAAATCTTTCCCCTGCCCACAAACTGCCTTGGCTCTATTTTTCCAAGCCTCCTGCACTTTGAGCAGATTTTCCTTGGGGGAAAATAGTTGGTTTTGCAATTTGTGCAACAGTTTCCCTTGAGCATGTATCTTTCAGGTATCCTTCTCCAAGTCAATGCAAGCCCTGCTTTCATAAATATCACCTTGAAAATATGCGCCAGTCCAATCTATTACATTTCCCGTTTGCGCTTAATCCCTCTTCATAATGTGCACAACTGCAGTAGCCCCGCTGCCACCAACATTATGAGTAAGTGCCACATGCGCATCTTTTACCTGCCTGCCTTCTGCAGTGCCTTTTAGCTGCCAGACTGCCTCAGCTATCTGCTTTACGCCAGTTGCGCCGACAGGGTGCCCGCAGCCTTTGAGCCCGCCAGACGTGTTAATTGAAATCTCGGAATTAAGGGCAGTCCTGCCTTCCTCTGACGCCTTCCCGCCTTCTCCTTTTTTGAAAAAACCAAGGTCCTCTATTGCCATGATTTCGGCAATTGTAAAGCAGTCATGCACTTCGGCCAAATCAATGTCCTTTGGTTTCATTTTTGCCTGCAAAAACGCCTTTTTGGCGGCAATTTCAGTTGCCTCGATTTTCACGAGGCTTTTCCTGTCATGAAGCGCAATTGAGTCGGATGCCTGGGCCGAAGCCAAAATTTCAACCGGTTTGTCTGTGTAGCTTTGCGCAAGTTCAAGGGGCATCAATACAGCAGCCGCCGCCCCATCTGTAATAGGGGAGCAGTCAAGCACTTTAAGCGGCGTTGCTATGTATTTTGACTTGAGAACCTGCTCAACAGTTATCTCGTTTTGGTACTGTGCAAACTTGTTCTTTGAGGAATTTTTATGGTTTTTTACTGCAACTGTTGCAAGTTGCTTTTCTGTTGTGCCGTATTCCAACATGTGCCTTCTTGCCATGAATGCATAAAGTGCTGGGAATGTAGCACCCATGAATAGCTCCCACTCCTGGTCTCCAGCCCCCCCCAGGGCTGTTGAAACCTCGTTTGTGGGCACCTCTGTCATCTTCTCAACGCCGCCAGCGACAACTATGTCATGTATCCCTGATGCAACTGCAGTATATCCCTGCCTGAATGCAACACCGCCAGAGGCGCAGGCCGCCTCAACCCTTGTTGCAGGTATTGGGTTTAGGCCCATGAAATCGGCAATCAGTGCGCCAATATGCTCCTGCCCAATCAGCCTTCCTGCAGCCATTGTGC
>VGKX01000001.1 GCA_016866895.1 Candidatus Parvarchaeota archaeon | reverse complement strand
GTTCTCCGTCTTTTAACACGTGCCTGTCAAACTCGTAGTTGGGAAGTCCGTTGACCCTCATTGAAAGCTTTTTTCCCCACCCGCTGCAGTAATCCATGATGCAATCCTTGTTGAATTTCTTGCCCCAAATCTGGAAAAAGTGCCCAAGCGTGAATGGCCGTGTGTCTGCCGATTCAACATGCACAGTGCCATTCAGGTAATCCTCGCCATGGGTGTGCACTGGATACTCGCCTTGTAATTGCAATCCACCTTCAGCTCCTCGCCCAACATTTGCCGGAAATTGGATTTTTTCCCCATCTATATAAACGAAAAGGCGGGGGTGGATATGCATGGGCGCATCGCCAAGCTTAATGGGCGGCGTAAACCCTGGTGTTGACTGGCCTTCAAAGTATGCATAAGCTGCTATGGCAATTGCCGCAACAAAAAGAAGGATGAATACCCTGTCAAGGGATTTGCCTGCAGCAGCGCTTTTAGCTGCTTCTTGCGGCTTTGCGCATTCATCCAGCAGCTTTTCATTTGTGGCGCTGGCAGGTATTACATCTTGTGCCATAGTTAACATCCGCTCCTTGTTCCCAATAGCCTAAACAAGCTTAACGCAGATGCCGTTGTCAGATGATCTGACTTCAACCATGTAAGTGCCGGCCGACTTCATTTTCGATATGTCGCTGCAACTGGCATCAGCCTCGAATCTCGTGTGCTTTACAACTTCCGTGTCGCCCACATAGGTGCCTATTTTTATGTTTACCTCGTTTTTCTCAATCTTAATTGACTTGACTCCATTGGGAATTATGGCCTCTGTAATGATGCTTGAGCCAAGCGTTGTCCCAACAACATCAATGGTGCTTGCCAGCCGCGTTGCAACCAAATCTGCCTGGGCAAGTGACAGCTGCTCGTTTGCCTGGTTTGTCCTGTAATAAAGCGAGAACAGGACAGGCATGAGAAGCAGCACCACAAACCCTATGATTACCATTAGCTCAATTGAGACCTGGCCTTTGCGCCAACGTTTGCCTGTTCTCATTAAAATGCCCCCTTGCATCTCCTTCACACCCGGGCTAAAACCAAAAAATAACTGCAATAACACATCCTGCGTTCCATCTTTCTTCAAGAGTGGTGCAGCGGGCTTGGCTTTTTCCTTGCAGCCATCCTTTTTATCTCATTGAGGACTGCCTTCATGGCCGAAAAAATATCCCACTCCTGCGCAGAAGCTGAAATTATGCCTGCATGAGCAGTCTGCAGCCTTGCCCTGATGCTATATCTCCTGCCCTCCCTTTTTACATGTATGGACAGGGACTGGGTCTGCAGGCTTTTTTGCATCTTGCCAAGTATTTTTTTTGCCTCGTCATGGATTGCATCGTAGCTTTCCCTGTCCTGCTGGTCCAGTCCGGAAATATATATTACATCCTTCTCCTCGGTTTTCATTACAGTCTCAAACAGGTCCCTTGCAGTCAATATTCCAAGTGGTGTCAGGCCGTCTGAAACAATCACTGCCGAGACATTGTGCTGGACCATGAGCTTTGCTGCGTCGGATGTGGGTTTTTCCGGCTCAATAGTCACGGTTTCCTCCCGCATGTGGGAGCCGACTTGCTGCAGGTCAACGTTTGCCTTGTTGGCCCCAAGCGGCGACTGTTTTGGTGCAAGCTTGGGCTGCACCATGTCAAACGTAGAAATTATGCCTGCCAACCTGCTGTTTTCGGTGACAATCAGCCTCCTGACATTGTGCTTTTTCATCAGGGCCTTGGCATTTGCTATTGTGGCCTTTGAGTCAATGCATACTGCAGGCGCACTCATCACATTTTCAACCCTGTTTTTTTCAAGCATGCGCGCCTCAAGTATCAGATGTATCAGGTCAGACCTTGTGAAAGCCCCGGCCACCTTGCCCTTTTCAAGCACCGCCAATGACTTGAACCTTCCTGCAAAGAAGGCCTTGCACATGTCCTCAACGCCGCTTTTTGTGTCAAGCGTTGGCGCCCGCATGGCAATCGTGCCGCATTTGGTTTTTCCGGCATCAATGGCATTTTGCCTAATGTCCCTATCATCAATCAAGCCGTAATACTTTCCTTCCTTAGTCACAATTACTGATAAGCCTGATTTGACAATTTTAGAAAAAGCCTTGGAAACGGTATCGTTAAAATCAACTATGCTAGGCTCCTTAATATCCACTGGCACCACCTGTCTATCAATTGAATAGGAAAGTATTAAAGCCTGTTTTCCCTTTATTAACTGTTACGTCGTAAATTCGCAGAAAGGATATATTTGTCGGGTTGGCAGATCGGCTATGCGCCCCGCTGCAGACGGGGAGAGGGGGGTTCAACTCCCTCACCCGACTAATCATTTTTAATTTTGCCATGCGATAAATGCAATAATGGTCTTGGACAAACTTCCAGCCGTCAACTCTCTTTTCGCCACACGAAACATCTAACTAAGTTAAAATGCTGAAAAGAAGAAACGTGGCTAAAGCCAGAAAATTTTGCATGCTGTTGCCAACTGATACTTTACCCTAGCACCAGGCTCTCAAGAAGCCCTGACGGTGTTGCTTTTATTTTGCCGTTTATGTAGGCATCAATGAACGGCTGCATGTCTTGCGCATTCAATAGTTTCACTGCATCATCCTTGGCTATTACTGCCTTGACGCCCGCATTTCTGTTTTCATAAACCTGTCCAAACGAAAGCATCTCTTCCCCGTCAAAGGTCGCATATGCGGAAAACCAGGTCCTTTCCCCTTTCATTACCATCACCTGCGCCGACTTGTAGCCTTTGCCTGAAAGCTTTGACACGTATTTTTTCACGTTTTCATTCTCGTTTAGTTTCTCCGGCGTGTATTTTGCAATGTATTTGCCAAACACTGAAGCATCGGCATCATCGGCAAGCTCGCTTTGCGAATAAAATTCGGAATTTGTGGCGGCGGTAATCGGGTCGGCAGGTTTTCCCGAAGAGAAAATCCCTCCTATGAAGTTTGCGACACCTGAGAAAATGCTCCCGATGAAATCCATAATTCCACCCAGAATGCCGCCGTCACTTATTGGGGCCGGGGGGGATTTGCTTGCAGGCGCACTCACAACAAAACTCCTCACTTGTGTCATATTGGTTGCGCCTGTGTCGTCCGTACATTTGACATACCAATCATAGTTTCCATTTGCATACTCTGATGTGAAAAAGGTCGTTCCCTGGGTCAGGCGCGTGTCCTTTATGGCATCATTGACATAGACGGCGCAGCTGACTTGCATTTGCCCTGGGTTTGTGGTAAATGCCCTGTACATCAAAGTGACATTCGCCAAACTGCTGACATATCCATCTTCTGGGTTGTCAATAGACACAGTCACTTGTGGTGTTGGCGGCTGGGGCAAACTAACTGTAAATCTATATTTGCCACTTGTTCCGTTTCCTGCTGTCCCAACTCCAGTGCACTTGACATACCACTCATACTCTCCGGTCTGTACTATTGCTGAATGCGTGTATGTGCTTGTCACAAGCCTGGAATCAACTACCTGGCCATTCAAATACACTTCGCAGTTTGCACTTGCCCCGCCCGGTACGTAATACCCTAGGTTAACTGGTGTTGAGGCAAAAGCCGTGTTGTTTTGCGGGCTTGTCAGCATGATGTTCAAAGGAGCAGGGGTGGTAGGCTCACTAGATTGAATTGTGAATGCCCATGTATCGGTTGTTGCATTTGCAATGCCTGCAGCACAGCTGACTTTCCAATTGTAGTTCCCAGGAGTGAAGTACTTTTCTGTCCTAAAACTTTTCACGCCTGCTCCTGTCTCAGTTGCTACAACAACTCCATCAAGGTAAGTATTGCATACTGGTGATGCCGTGGAGTTCGTTGACACATTGTATGAATAATACAACCATCCTCCTGGCAGTACGGCACCATTTAAGGGGCTCATTTGCACAACTGTCAAGCTTGGTATGTTCTGGACAGGAACATTCACCCTGAACTCCCTTGTTTCTGAAGTTGCATTTGTGCCGTTTGCATTTGCACAATAGACATACCAGGAATAAATCCCATTTTGCATTTCTTTGCTGAAGAATGTGGTTCCATGGGCAGTTTTTGAATCAGCAACCTCCCCATCTATGTAGAGTTTGCAATTTAGGTTTCCAGCTGCCGTTCCTACGTTGTACATAAAACTAACGTTTGTTATGTTGAAAACACGATTGTTTGCCGGATTGTTAAGCGTGATTGAAATGGGGTCGGCAGTCTGAGGCTTGAGCGAAAAGACCCTAGTTTCGCTTGTTTTAGTTACGGTGCTTACATTGCATGAAACATACCATGTGTAATTGCCGTTTTGCTGATTGCTCAAATATGCCGATTTGCTTCCTTTTCCATATGAAGTCGCAATCCATGCCCCGTTTAAATACACTCCGCATTTAACTGCCTGGGTGCTGTCAGACGAAACGCTGTACTCCAATTCCACGAATGGAGAAACAATCTCTGTGTTGTTTGCCGGGCTTGTCAATACCACCTCCAATGAAGGAACCGGGGCGTTAACGCTAAAAGTTCTAGACTCGCTTGTTTTGGCAGCACCCGTTGCATTTGAACACTTCACATACCATGAATAACCCCCATTGCCATATGTTGCCAAATAGTCTGCATTCACAAATAGCGGGGTTGAATTTTTAAGCTGGTTGTTGACATAAAGCTCGCAAGTCCCCTGCTGCCCGGGGCCGTACCCACCATATGAAATAGTCACATCTGATGTTGTGAATGCAGCTCCTTCTTGCGGGTTTAAAAGATTAATATTTATATCCGGAACCTGGGCGCTTGCGAAACCCATGACAATTGAAATAATAGCCAACATACATAGCGTAATTATCCTTTTATTTCCCATTCGAACCACCCACGTTTCTAATAACTTATTCAGTTTTCTTATTTAATTTTTTTCAAAATTGCTTTTCTATACCTCATATCCGTTTATCGCCGCTACTTTGCGCGTCTCAAGCATGCGCTCAAGCAAAGCCTTTGTCGAGCCTTCCACGGCGTTGCTTCTTGAAATGTATGTGTCGTAAAGTTCGTTGGCAACAACACTTGTTTTTTGCGGGTCGGCTTTATATGCCTGGTCAAAATTCACCCGGGCCTCTTCAAGTTTTCCTGAAAGAAGACATGCCACGCCAAGCGCCACTTTAATATCGCTGTTATTTGGAAGCGCAGCCGATGCATATTGTAGGGCATCCAGAGCCTCTCCAACCCTGTTTAATGGCAGCAGCGTCAAGCCCATCAAGTGCCATATCGCAGGCTGCTGCTTGTCAAGGGATGCGGCCTGCGCCAGGCAGGACAGCGCCTCCTCAAAATTCCCCTCAAGGTAAAGCGTCTTTCCTTTCACAAACCAGGCAAGTGCATCAGCCGGCGCGACATCAACCAAATCCTGTGCCGTGCTTTGTGCCTCCACAAGCTTTTTTTCCTCTATTTCTTCCTCGTTTTTTGCAACAAGTGAATCCTCAAGCTCATCGCTCATACAACCACTCAACCTGCGTTATTTTCAATACATGTATCATTTCCCCGCACTTATTTTTTCTGCAACAAATATATACCTATTGCTCAATATACCTAAAGTATGGCAAGCGCGCAAGCACCATCCAGCATACCGGCATCAAAACCGATACTTGGGAAACCTTCCGAAGAGTTCGACTCAATGAAATCCGGCTCTGGAAAAGTGGCGTCCTGGGGGTTATCCCCAAACGAGACTCTTCCAGTCCATCTCCCCGGGAAAGCAGATGAGTCGTTTGCCAGGGCTTTTTTCAAGGCAATAGCCATATAGGGGGTAGGAAATATCCAATGCAACTTTCTAGCCAAGCAATACCCTAAATTCAATCCAGTCGCCGTCGTTTAGCCCGAATCTTTTTCTCAAATCAACTGGCGCTATAACCTCAAGTGTGTTTAACCCGTGTGTTGAGCGCGCAGGGAAAACAAGCGCCCCCCCTATATTCCCAATCCTGCACCTGTAGCAGAGCAGTTTTCCATATGTCTTGCCGCCTTTCTCAAAACCGCCAACCTCAACCCCTGGTTTTGACTTTAGCCTAAGCCGCTTTTCAATCTCATCTGGCGTTATGCGAACGTTTAGTGTGCCTGCATAGGGCCTGAACCCAACCCTTTCCTTTATTCTTTTTGCATATTCTGGCATGCCAATATACCTTGCCCCCTCCCCAAGGCCGCTTACCACTTTTCCGGAAAATTCGAATTCAAGCTCGGAGTCAAAAACTTTTTGCAATGAGAGGAATTCCTTTCTTGCCCTGTTGTAGGCGTCTGTGCTCACACTTATGTTGCTTGAGCTCCTTTTTACAAAGCCCTGGCTCTCAAGCTGCAGCAACATCCTGGAGGCTGTCTGCTGGGACACACCAAGCTCTGTTGCTATTTCCTTTGTGGTAAGCCTCACAGGCTCCAAGTGCGCCCTTTTTTTCAAAAGCAAAATCAAAAGCTCGTCAAACATGCCCTCACACCTTTCCTTTTTCCATGCTTTTCTATAACTGGGTTATATTGGCTTTTTGCTTGAACATAATAAAAACCTATCCCGCGAAACTATTTTTGCCTGTGATGATGTGAACAACCACTGTAAAATGTGATGAGGTCAACAGCGTCTGAGGCATCAACACAACACCTGTTTCAAATATTACTCATCGAAAGAACGTGGTGCTTGCAAGTCTTTCGCACTCATGCAAAGGAGGCGCGCACCGAGGCATACAACTTTTCATCTTAAGCCAGTCAATGTAGGCAAACCATGGATTTAGTCTGTGGTCTTTCACAAGGTGCAGCTGTTGACCTGTGACTAGTGGTTCCAGTGTGCACCGGCATTCTCAAGCTCGGTTTGGCCCAAAGTTTAGTCTTGGTCGTACCTTGTGACTACACGACGCGACCATGCCAATAGTCTTCAGTCGTGGGTACAGGGCGCAGTAATGCCCCGCACTTCAGTGCTGGGTTCATCGCATCGTGTGACAATTAACTTTACCTCGTTCCCAACCAGAAATATATATAAATAGGTCTCTGTCCATATATGTGCTAATGTTAGTCAAAAAAAGTGGGTCTGTCCTTCATCAGCTTACTTCTTATCTTGCAGGTCAGCGCTCTATATTTTCTGCAACTAGTTCTATGGCAGCAGTTTCACGCGTCATTTGCCTTTTTATTCTCCTGGTATTTTTCTTGATTGGGTCGGCTTATTCAACTTCTCTATCAGTTTGCGTACAATCCCTTGGTACTGGAGATTTCACACTTTCTCAAGACATTGTCTTTAGTGATTCTCAGGCTGGCAGTACGTGGACTGGTTGCTTCCAGTTTGGCCAAGACAATGTTGATTTTGACTGCTCTGGCCATTCTATTAGTTCGTATGCAACCTCATATGACAAATACGCATTCAACATCACTGGCCGCAACAACATTACAATAAGAAATTGTGTAATCCACGGTGATTTTCAATCATCAGGTTTTGAAATTCATGCAGGAAGCACCAATATAAGAATTAACAACACAACTGTCTCAAACGCGGCTGGTTTGCCAACTGGCATTCACATAGACAAATCCTCAAATGTAAATATCTCTGGCTTTAAAAGCGACTCAACTGTTGCTGTGGCTGCCATTAAAGTCGAAGATAGCTCAAACGTGCTTGTCTCCAACTTCAATATAGCTCCAGGTTCTGGCACTGGAATCAAAGTAGTTTCAAACAATACAAAAATCTATCTTGGCAATTTTTCGTGTAGTGCTGCCTGCAAGCCAATAACTTTTGCAGATGGGGCCTCAAACAATGTCATTGCAAATGTCACTTCTAGAACTGGCGCCATAGCCCAAGGAGTTATTAATTTTGAAGGATTGGCACACTTTTACAACGACGTCATAACTAACAGCACACTGACTTCGACAGACAAAGACAACGAGCTTATCAATTTCTATTATACTTCCTGCTCCTATCAAATTTATCACAATATCTCAATCTACAACAACATCCTCAATGCCTCAAACTCGATTCGCTATCCGTGCAATTCACGCCTGTATGTTAATCTAAATGCCTCAAACACCTCGGGAACAAACATTGTTGGCGGTCCAGTTCTTGGAGGCAATGCGTGGGTTGCTCCTCTGGGCAATGGGTTTTCCCAAAACTGTACTGACAATGATGAAAATGGATTTATAGACGATGATCCATCGTCGTTCTGTCCTGTTCCATACATTCAGGATTTTGACAGTTCAAATGAGCTAGCTGCAGGTGATTCTCTCCCACTTTCATTCTCAACACCAATTACTTCCTGTCCTACCACTGTTACCTCTCAAAGCACTTATAAACTTACACAGAATTTGACATCTTCTGGCTCCTGTCTCACTCTGATTCAGGACCAAAACATCCAGCTTGATTGCAAAGGCTACTCAATTAGGGGAAGCGGAACAGGAACTGGAATATCAATTGGCTCGTCCCAAAGCATAGTTAGAAATTGCAAAGTGCTGAATTTCTCTACTGGACTTGCAATTTCAAATGCTGATAGTGTAAAAATTTACAATTCTAGCATTAACAACAATACATATGGTATAACTTATTCTAACAGTGACAGCTCTACAATCTACAACTCTATTGTATCAAATAACAGCAAACTTGGCATTAGCCTTGGCTCTTCAACAGGCAACCTATTTTACAACAACATTTTCAACAATACAAAAAACGTCTATGTCCTCAATTCATCGGCAAACTCCTGGAACACAAGCATGACTTTGGCAACAAACATAAGAGCAGGCCCTTACACTGGCGGCAATTTCTGGGCAAATCCTGCAAAAACCGGATTTTCACAGGTTTGTGACGATTCTGACAAAGATGGGTTGTGCTCGACTAATTATACAATCAATGGCACTGTAAACGATGATGCCCTCCCACTTTCTGGCATCAATTTTGTTTATTCCTGTATCAACATAACAGAGCCAGGCTCCTATCTTCTAATGAACAACATTTCCTCTCCTTCTGCAACCTGCATCAGGGTTCTTTCAAGCAATATAACATTTGACTGCAATAATTTTGCAATCAACGGAAGCGGGGCTGCAAACACTTACGGCCTTTTCATAAACCGGAGCAATTTCACAACAATTCAAAGATGCGAGGTTTACAATTTTGACTCAGGTGTTTTCTACACGTATTCATACAACAACACGCTTTCCA
This sequence comes from Candidatus Parvarchaeota archaeon, assembly GCA_016866895.1. NCBI lineage: Archaea > Nanobdellati > Candidatus Parvarchaeota > Candidatus Parvarchaeota archaeon. The sequence goes on along the minus strand of VGKX01000001.1, from coordinate 15,509 downwards.
ATCTGACACTTAGGAACAACACCCAATTTGGCCTGTTTTTCAACAACTCGCACAACAGTACAATATCTGTAGGCAGCCTTGATGGAAATGCAAAAAGCGGTCTATTCCTAAACTTCTCATACAACAACTCAATCTCCAATCTCTCGATTACAAACAACAACCTTTCCGGCATCAACCTCACCGCATCTGCCAACAACACTTTTTTCAACAATTTCCTGAATAACACAAACAATGCAATCTTTTTCAATCTTCCAAACAACAACCGGTGGAACACAACTTTCAATGCTACAGACAAGCGCAACATTGTGGGCGGCTTTGCAATTGGAGGCAATTTCTGGGCAAACCCTTCGGGCTTTGGGTTTTCCGAAAATACGTCAACTTGTACAGATACCAATGTGGACAATATCTGCGATTCAACATATAACATTACAACAGGCACCCTCAACAATACCGACTACCTTCCTTTGGCAAGCGCAAATTCAGTAATTTCTTCCTGCTCAAACCTCTCTTATCCTGGCATTTATACGATTAACGCGGCCTTGCAGGTTGCCTCGTCAACGTGCATCAATGTCACGGCAAACCAGGTTGAAATACGCTGCACCGGTAAGTCAATCAACGGGACGAGCCAGTCGGGGACAATCGGCATTAGCGTAAATGGGAGCAACGTGCAAATAAGGGACTGTGACATACGGGGGCTTAACCAGGGCATAAGGCTAAGCGGCGTGTCTGGTGCCATAATCACCAACAGCAACTTTACAAACAACTCCTATTCCGGCCTTGTAGTCACCTCGTCAACCTATGTATCGGTTTCAAATGTAATCGCCAAGAACAATTCAAACTTTGGCATTTTTGTCAATGCCTCTTCAAACAACCAGTTTACATACATAAATACGACAAACAATTCAAGGGCAATAGGATTTTATGTCCTCGCCTCATCCAACAACTCAGTTTCCAATCTTACTTCAAACCTCAATTCCATTGGGCTTCTCATAAACCAGTCCAACAGGACATATGTTTCCAACCTGACTTCCAATTCAAGCGTCGCCTACGCAGTTTACCTGCACACATCCAATGTCAGCAACTTTACAAACCTAGTCCTAAACTCAAACACATACGGTATCCTCCTCAATTCCTCATATTCTGCTAACTTTTCTGAGGCAACTCTTCTCAACAACGGAAACGGCATCCGGATTGACCTTTCTGGTTCAAATCGCTTCACCATTCTCACCCTGCTTGGCAGCAGCGCAGTTGGCCTAAACATCTCAAACGTGCCAACATCGCAAAAAAATGCATTCTCCAATAATTACTTCAACAACACTGTCAACTTCAACATAACTGACCTGCAAAACAGCACCATATGGAACATAACAAAGGCAGGCAAACTGAACTTCAGGAACGGCCCTTTCCTTGGCGGAAACTATTGGGGAACACCTTCAGGAACCGGATATTCTGACACTTGTGCCGACATATCCCCGGCAGATGGCATTTGTGATTCAGCTTACAATCTTACAAGCAATAAGGGCTTCAACATTGACTCTCTCCCGCTTTCAAGTGCAATCTACCTAGGCTCATGTACCAACCTCACAAACCCAATTACATATTCCCTAAGTTCAAACATTTCAATTGCAAACTCAACCTGTATTTCAATAAAGTCTAACAACGCAAGACTCAACTGCCTTGGCTTTAGGATTTCAGGCAATTCGCTTGCAAACACTTCAGGAATAAATGTTTCCGGTTATAACAATACGGTTATCGGCAACTGCACGGTTTCAGGATTTGATTTCGGGCTTATTTTGGAACGGTCTAGGAACAACACCATCTCCAACATCACTTCAGTTTCCAGCACATATGGGGTTTACCTGAACTACTCCAGTGGCAATCTCCTATCGGGCATCAATGCCTCCTCAAATTTGGACTCAGGTGTCTATCTTATAGGTTCTGCAAACAACACGCTTACAAGGTCCTTTGCATCCTCAAACCCCTATGGAATATATTCCTCTGCATCTTCCTCAAACAACTTTTCCGAATTGAATCTGGATTCAAACGACTTGTATGGGCTTCTCATGTTCCTTTCAAACTCCAACCAGATAATAAATTCCAACTTTACTTCAAACTCTGCAGGCCTGTTCATTGACTCCTCAAACTACAATCTTGTCAACAGGACAAATTTCATCCTCAATGTTTTTGGCCTTTATTTAACCAAGGCGCATTTCAACAAAATCGAAAACACGACTCTTGCTTCAAGCTCCCACTCAGGTCTTTACGTTTATGCTAGCCAGTCCAACAACATATCTAAAAACAACATTTCAAACAGCACCATAGCCGGCATCAATTTTGAAGACGAGGAAGGAACTCAGACTACAAATAACCTGATCTATGACAACATTCTCAACAACTCTGCAAATGTTTTTTTCACCCTTTCCAGCTCCACAAACTATTGGAACGTTACACTTAGAAGCGGAACAAACGCGATTGGAGGCTCAATGATTGGCGGCAACTTCTGGGCAAGCCCAAATGGGACGGGTTTTTCCCAAAATCGCTCGGCATGCGCCGATAATGACAACGGTATTTGCGACTTCAACTATACAATTTCAGACCCCATAAGCATAGACTACTTGCCGCTTTCGGACACAAAAATATTGACTACTTGCAATGCAAACCTTGTCGGATCTGCATATTATTCTCTTACCCAGAACATTGCAAACAACAGCAATGCGAACTGCTTTGTGTTTTCAAGCAACTATACCGAGCTAAATTGCAATGGCAAAACAATTGACGCGGCAGCCTCATCGGCAGCAGCAGTTGGCGTTTCAATTACAACCAAGAAAAACATTACAATTCGAAATTGCATCATTTCTGAATACCCGATTGGCATAAGAGCCAGAACCGCTTCAACTAATATCACAATAATTAACTCAACCGTATATTCAAGCACATACGGGATTCTTTTCAATAACACTTCTTCAAGCCGCATTTTTGGCACCAATACCACCGGAAGCTATGTTGCTGGCATTTATCTGGAATATTCTAACAAGAACACCCTTTCCAACCTGACTTCTTCCAGCAACACGCCCTACGGACTCGGGATTTCATTCACCCTCGATTCAAGCTTCAACAACCTGACAAACAGCACTGTTGCAAGCAACAGTTTTGCAGGCATTTTCCTAAACAACTCTACAAGCAACCGGATTTACAACAACATCTTCAACAACACCAATAATTTTGCCGCTGCAATGCTAAGTATGTTATCGGGGCCACGGAATGGGGGGGCATTTAGCAATGACTTTGCTGTTGGGACAATGTCTTGGCAAAGCCCCACAAATGCCCAGTCTTCTGATGGCACTAGCGCGACTGCATCTTTGTGCGAATTAATTGGAGGCGGCGCATCGCCAGCAATAAAAGCTACTGCGTATTTCCAAAAAGGCTGCGAAACAACTTCCCGCTATCTTACCGCGCAATCCTTTGGCTTTAGCATCCCAACAAATGCAAGGATTGACGGCATATTGGTGACAATAAGAAAAGCCGCTTCCGTAGCTGGCACCGTTTCTGACAATTCAATAAGAATCATCAACCGCACCAATTTTCTTGCAACAGAATATGCGGCAGGCGGAGTCTGGGGCACTACATTGGCTTACTCGTCCTACGGGGGGCCAAGAAATACCTGGGGGGCAACTTGGAGCGCTGCAGACATTAATCATGCTGGCTTTGGTGTTGCAATCTCTGCAGTCAACCCAACGACCATCTCGTCCACAGCCTCAATCGACCACGTAAACATTACCGTATATTATACTCTTCCCACTCCAGTTGAAATAACAATTCCCGTAAACATATGGAACAGGACCAAAGTCTCAGGGAAAAACATAATGAACGGTTCATACTTGGGCGGCAACTTCTGGGCAAACCCCTCTGGCACTGGCTTTTCGCAGACGTGCTCTGATACAAATCCCTGGGACAGCATTTGCGATTCGACATACACAATTGAGGCTTCAAACACCGACTCTCTGCCTTTGACTACCGAATTCAGCCTGCCAACAGTTCTTAACTCAACAATTCGGAACTTGACAAACGGCACTCTTTTCTACAAGGCCTCCACGCTTGTTGGCTTTGCAAACGGCACCTCTGGCCTCACACCTTTCAACTACTCCTACAAATGGTTCAAGAACGGCGCGCTGAATTTATCCGGAACATTTGCCGGCGCAAGCTCTGGTGTCGAGTACAACATCGCCAACATAACAAGTGGCAACCTGTCAAAGGGCCAAACTTGGAGGCTGGAGATAACCGGCATGTCAGCATCTGGCAACTCCTCTCCTCTCAATTCAACTCAAATCAACATTTCAAACACGCCCCCGACTACTTCCACTCCAACCCTGTCGCCGGCAAACGCCTTGAGGTTCACGCCAAACATCACTTGCGTCAATGGCTCATCCTCGGATATTGATGGGGACGATATACAGTTTTACTACTTGTGGTTCAAGAACAACGTTTCCACTGGCATCACAACTGAATACATAACCAATTCCTCTTTCACAACCTATGACAACATAACCTGTCAAATCACCCCATATAACCGGGACGAGAATGAAATCGGCGCACCAGCAAATTCCTCTTCCTTAACAATATCCTTAAGCGGGGCAGTGCCTACTGTCATACACTCAAGAATCAGAAATACTTCCTTGTCCTCAACTGGCGGCACCACATTTTACAAAAACTCCACGCTTTTTGGCCTTGCAAATGCAACCTCTGAAGCCGTCCCCTTCAACTACTCCTACAAATGGTTCAAGAATGGCGAGCTGAACTTATCCGGAACATTTGATGGCGCAAGCTCTGGTGTCGAATACAACATCGCCAACATAACAAGTGGCAACCTGTCCAAGGGCCAGAACTGGACACTTGAGATTACGGCCGTCTCCTCAAGTGGGAATTCGACTTCCAACAACTCTTCAACCATCTCAATATCCAACTCACTTCCAATCACTTCAAACCCGACTTTCAATCCTTCTATCGCCTATGCAAACACGGATAACGTTTCCTGTGAAAATTCCACTACGTCGGACATTGACTCAGATACCACATCATTCTATTACCTATGGTTCAAAAACGGCACTTCAACTGGGCTAACAACGCAGGCAATAACAAGCTTGTCATACGGCGCCTCTGACGTTCTTGTCTGCCAAATCACGCCCTTTGACGGCACTTCAAATGGAACTTCAAGGAACTCCTCGCAACTTACCATCCTAATCTCCTCTCCAGACATTCTTTACTCAAGAATATTCAACTCAAGCGCATCGGCCGGCAACGGCACCCAATTCTACAAGATATCAACCCTCTTTGGCCTTGCCAATGCGACATTTGGCGGCGGCTCTTTCAACTACTCCTACAAATGGTTCAAAAACGGGGCTCTCAACCTTACCGGAACCTACGTTGGTGCAAGCTCGGCAACTGAAACCAACATAGCCAACATAACAAGTGGCAACCTGTCAAAGGGCCAGAACTGGACACTTGAGATTACGGCCGTCTCCTCAAGTGGGAACTCGACTTCCAACAACTCCTCTGTAATCACAATTTCAAATTTGCCCCCCAACACCTCAACTCCAGCTTTGAGCCCGACTGTTGCATATACAAATACTTCCAATATCACATGTTCAAACAGCTCAGCATCTGATGAAGACGGCGATTCAGTCTCCTTCTCCTATCTTTGGTTCAAAAACGGTGCAGCAACCGGCGTTGCCACAAGCTACATCACTAATTCGTCTTATGTTGCAAACGACAATATTACATGCCAAATAACTCCCTCCGACGGTTTTGACAACGGCACTCCTGTCAATTCGTCTCAAACCACCATAACGGCCACCCCGCCCTCGAGTCCGTCTGTTCGCATTATAAACAGCACTAATGGCACCCAATTCTACAAGATATCAACCCTCTTTGGCCTTGCCAATGCGACATTTGGGGGAGGTTCTTTCAATTACTCCTACAAATGGTTCAAGAATGGCGAGCTGAACTTATCCGGAACATTTGATGGCGCAAGCTCTGGTGTCGAGTACAACATCGCCAACATTACAAGTGACAACCTGTCAAAGGGCCAGAACTGGACACTTGAGATTACGGCCGTCTCCTCAAGTGGGAATTCGAGTGCGGTTAATTCGACTTCAATTAACATATCGAATTCACCTCCTAACACTTCATTGCCTACAGTTTCTCCAAGTATTGTCTATACAAACACTGCAAATGTCAGCTGCAACAACTCTACCTCTGCTGACAATGACGGCGATTCTATTTCCTTCTTTTACCTGTGGTTCATAAATGGCTCCTCAACAGGCATCACTTCAAGCAACATCTCCAATTCTTCGTTTGGCGCTGGCGATTCAGTCCTGTGCCAAATCACCCCCTCAGACGGCGCAGCCAACGGGTCTTCCTCCAATTCAACTTCCCTGACAATCCTGTTCCCTGCCCCGACAATCAATTCAATCACTATAATTAACTCGTCAAATCTTTCGGAAAACGGCACAGTTTTCTATGCGACTTCAACCTTATTCGGTTTTGCAAACGCATCCCATGCTTCCAGCAGCTTCAATTTCTCATATAGGTGGTTTGTTAATGGTGTCCTGAATCTGTCTGGTGTTTTTGCAGGTGCGGCATCCGGCATCTCATCTAACATCGCCAACATTACAAGTGACAACCTGTCAAAGGGCCAGAACTGGACACTTGAGATTACGGCCGTCTCATCAAGTGGGAACTCAAGTGCGGCAAATTCCAGTTCCGTGTCAATTTCAAATAGCAGGCCGACAACTTCAGCGCCAACGCTGTCGCCTACTGCAGTCAATACCAACACTTCAATTGTCACGTGCAACAACGGCACAACGCTTGATGCGGACTGGGACACAGTCTCGTTCTATTACTTATGGTACAAGAATAACGCAAGCACTGGAAACACATCAAGCAGCCTTTCAAATTCGTCTTTCACTGCAAACGATATCCTTATCTGCCAAATCACTCCCTTTGACGGCACTGAAAACGGCACACCTGCAAATTCAACGCATGTCACAGTGGGCGTCCAGGAGCCGACAATAGTTTCAGTATTCCTTTACAACTCGACCAATGCTTCGGAAAACGGGACCGTCTATTTCAATAATTACACGATTTATGGCTTTGCCAATTCAAGTTATTCGGGCAACTCATCATTCAACTACACTTATTCATGGTATGTTGACGGGGCCGTGAATTCAACGGGCAACTTCATAGGGGCAACGGAAGGCATGGCAAACATTGCAAACTTGTCAGGAGTGCTATCCAAAAACCAACGCTGGGTGCTTGAAGTTGTTGCAGTCAACAATCTCTATTCAACATCACCAAAGAACTCAACAACAGCCATAATCTGGAATACCCCGCCAACCACATCCAGCCCGGCTCTTAGTCCAACAACAATAACAAAGAACACAAGCGCCGTCTACTGCCTAAACGGGTCCACAAGCGATGCTGATGGGGACAATGTCAGCTTCATTTATCTCTGGTACAGAAACGGCAACTCAACAGGGGTCACTGCTCAGTTCATTACAAACAGCTCATTCAACCTAAGCGACAACATAACCTGCCAAATCATGGCAATTGACCTGTCCGCAGACACAAAGGCTGCAAGAAATCTCTCAAACATCTCATCTTCGTCAATTGCATGGTCAAACCCTGCCAATGCCCAGCATGCTGATTCGTCATATGCTTCAGTAACCCTTGACTCAGAACGAAGCACAAGCCTTGCGGCAACAAACTTCAGCTTCAGCCTTGCTCCCTGGTCTAATGTCACAGGCGTCTTGGTCTCTGTTGCAAAAACAACTGGTGAGGGCGTTGCACAGGCATTGTTTGACGACTCTGTTAAGCTTATTCGCTTGGGCACAGTGTCAGGCTCAAACAAAGGGTCATCAGAGAGCTGGCCCTCGTCCCCGGCTGCGATTTATTACGGCGGCTCATACGACCTTTGGAACCTCAACTTCACCCCAAGCGGCATAAATTCGGGCAATTTCGGCGTGGCGATATCTGCAGTCTCCCATGACTACGCGCAGGCGCTTGTTGACTCAATCAATATTACTGTCTATTCAACGACAAACAGCTCAAAGTATAACTCTTCAACCGTGCAAGTAACAAACGCCCCACCTGTTACTGGTGTGCCAACCCTCGTGCCTTCTGTTGCCTATACAAATACAAAGAACATAACATGCATAAACACATCTGCCTATGACTACGAAGGCTCCAACATTTCGTTTTACTACCTTTGGTTCAAAAATGGGGCTGCCACAGCCTTCAACAACTCAAGCATCTCCAACTCTTCATTCACTGAAAATGATGCCTTGCTGTGCCAGATTACGCCTTTTGATGGAACTTACAACGGCACGCCTGTCAATTCAAGCCAGCTTACGGTGTACTCCATCAACATAAATGTCACAATTGCATCAATACTCAACACTTCAAACGGGACTGTTTTCATGCCAGACTCGGTGCTCTACGGGCATGCAAAGGCAGTTGCCCCTCTCAATCCATCCTCGTCGTTCCTGTTTAATTACAGCTACACGTGGTATCTTAACGGTGCAGCTGTCGAGGCAGGCTCCTATCCGAATGCTCAGTCCAATGCGGATACTGTAATAGCGACCATGGGGGACTTGGTATCAGGTCAAGTCTGGATTTTGCAGGTTACTGCGATTTACAATTCAAGCAGGTCAACACTGAATTCCAGCCCAATCAAGATAAGCACACCTACAGTCTCTTGCTCTAACCTCTCGACTGCAAACGCCCTTTACACACTTGCCTCAGGCCTGAATGTGGCATCAGGAACCTGCCTAAATGTCATTGCACAGAATGTCACTGTCGATTGCCAGGGCCAAAGCATTGATGGGGGCTTAAACTCAGACACAATAGGGATACACATAAACAGGTACAACAACACAGTTGTCAAAAACTGCACCCTAAGAAACCTTGGCTATGGCCTGTATCTATCCACAACAAGCGGCGGGCTTGTCACTAACAACACAATTGCAAACAGCACAGAAACTGGCATTTACCTGAACCTGGCATCTGGAAACACATTCTATAATAACTATATCCGCAACTATGAAAATTACAACAACCCTTCAGGCTACTCAAATGTTTGGAATACCAATCCTGGGACAAGCACAAACATAGTTGCCGGAAGAAAAATCGGCGGGAATTTCTGGGCAGACCCGCTTGGCTCGGGCTTTTCTGAAATATGCGAGGATTATGACAACAATTCAATCTGCGACAGCCCGCTTGCCCTTGACTCGTCGAATAAGGATTTCTATCCTCTTGGCGTTAGCGCCTCACTGCCAGGGTCGTGCGACAACATGACCGAATCCGGCGTTTATACCCTCACGGGAAGCATCAGCGGCTACCCAGTGACTTGCATGAAAGTGCTTGCAAATTTTGTGACTCTTGATTGCCTTGGAAGGACGATTGATGGCCTAGACGGCGGTGGCACATACGGCATATCAGTCATCGGCTATAACAACACCACGATTAAAAATTGCGTTGTCACCGACTTCTACGACGGCGTGCATATTGAGAACTCCCACTCAAACAGGCTTATCAATGTCACGACAAATTCCAATACAAATACCGGCCTTTCCCTTATCTCGTCAGGTGGAAACGTGGTCGATGCCCTTGCCTCAAGGGAAAACAGGTACTACGACCTTCTTGTCCAGCCCTCTTCCCCATCAGATTGTGCAAACACTATCGAGAACTCGACTGGCTCTGGCGAGCGTCAAATCCTCTACGCAGGCGGCAAGCCGGGTTACCTTTACAATGACGTGGCATCGCAAATAGTTTTTTGCAATGCAGTCAGCTCGTTTGTGGAGAATGTCACGGTGTCCGGGTCTGACACACTTGAGAATAACGGCATTTTTGCGTATTACTCCAATTACTCAACTTTTGCAAATGTTGACAGCTCCGACAATCTCATCGGCCTTGAGTTGTCCAAAGGCTCAAGCTATGCGACAGTTATTGGCTCCAAATTCACCTCCAACTCCAGGGGCGTGAGCATTGACGGGGGGTACAACGAGCTTGCAAACCTGACTCTTGATTACAACAAGTACGGCCTTTACATGGTCAATGGGGCTCATGACAACACACTCACCAACTCCATTGTTAAAAACAACGACTATGGATTTTATCTCTACTCGGCTGTAAAAAACACATTCTTCAACAACTATTTCAGCAACGCAGTCAATGTTGAGGTGCAGGCAAACCAAAAGAATATCTGGAACACGACAAAAATACCAGGAGCAAACATAATTGGCGGAAGCAATCTAGGTGGCAATTACTGGGCCAAAGAAGGGGCCGACGGCTTTTCACAGCTTTGCGCCGATGCAAATGACGACTCAATCTGTGATACGGGGTATAAAGTAAACTCTAATAACAACATTGATATGCTGCCACTGGCAGGCATAAATCGAATCACCGAATGCATGCAAATAACAAAGTCGGGGGCATATCTTGTGGCTGCAGACGTAGCCGGTTCAGGCAAATGCATCAATGTGCTTGCAAACAATGTCGATATTACCTGCGAAGGCAACACAATTTCAGGAACAAACCAATCGTCCTCAATCGGGGTTAATGTGCAGGATGCCGATAACTTCAGGCTCTCGGGCTGCACAATCAGCAACTTTGGGACTGGCCTGAAAATCTCGCAGTCAAGTGGAAGTTCTATAACTGGGACTAAAATCCTTTCAAGCAAGCTTTATGGCATTAATCTTACTGGAGTTCATGGCTCTAAAATCTACAATAATCTTTTCAATAATGCTAGAAATGCCTTTGTCCAGGACTCGTCAAATATTAGCTGGAACAGGGCAAAATTCCCTGCAATAAGCATAGTCGGCGGAAGCTATAGCGGAGGGAATGCATGGGCCTCACCAACTGGCGTAGACTTCTCGCAGCTTTGCTATGACTCCCAGCCGGATGGCATCTGTGACCAGCAATATAATGTTTCTGGCAACTTCTCGCCAGGCTCACAAAGCGTGCAGGCTCACATTGACTACCTGCCTCTAAGCATTCCCTCGGGTGACTCGGCCGGAGTCAATTTCATAACAATTTCCTCGGACACAAGTGCGCAGGTAAACTTGTCGTTCCAGGACATACGCCCAGGCGAGGAAAAAGAGTTCAAATTCATGTTGAGAAATGATGGCATACAAAATATAGCACTTGGCGTTTATTCTGACAAGGACGCAGGGGAATTCATAGGAGGCTCAAATCCCCTGTTCCAGATTTCAGCCCAAAGCTACAAACCAGGCTCATGCTTTGGCAGCCTTGCGGGGTTCAGCAACCTTTCTGCAAAGGCTGTAGAGCTTTGCCCCTCACTGCAATTCAGGGACGAATCCGATACCTTGGAGATAACAGTAAAGGTGAAAATAGACACAGATTCGCCTGCCCAGGAAAGCAGTGCATACTTGACTTTTGTCTCCTCACCAATCTAGCTGCATTGCCCCAAGTGCGAAACCTAAACTCCGTGATTCGATGCGTTGCTTCAAAATCTCAGCCATGTTCCTTTTTGCCATCCAGCTTCTTTTGTCTGCTTCCTTTGCAGTCAACCAGAGCCAAAGTGGCGAGGTCGGAGTCTCCATAAACAGGCTCTGCGCCATTTCAGCATCCCAGGCGTATTTTTATGTCCCCAACACCACTTCAGGCTCTTATTATAATTTTGCCTTCAGCATCCGCAACAATGGCAACACCCCACTCTCAGTCAATGCAAGCTCCCTGACAAACACTGGTGATGAGCCCACTTTTATAACAACATTTTCTTCCCCCAACGCATCATGCGCGGGGATGCCATCCGGTCTCAACACTCTGCCAAACAGCTCCTCAACCCCCCTCTCCCTTTGCAGCCCACTCAACTATACTGATGACAATGATTCGGTTTCTGTAAGCGCGGCCTATTTTGTCCCGGCCGGATTTTTCAACAATACCTCTAACCTTCAAAAGCTGTCAACAATTTCGTTTGCAGCAAATTCGACTTTGTGTTCCGACCCGCTCTCGGCAAACGTGTCGCTTGTTTTCAACTACACTGCAAATTGGACGGATTCAAACATGACAAACTGCACTGACATAACAATGCAGGGGACTTACAACATAACCTCAAACATTACCGATTACCAGTCAGGAACCTGCTTCCAAATCCGATCGTCAAACGTCAGCATAAACTGCCTTGGCAACACAATTGACGGTGATGACATTGAAAATTCGGCCGGGTTCAGGGCCGTGGGGGTTAACAACATCACTATTAAGAACTGCAAATTACGCGATTTTTATGACGGACTGCATGTCGCCTCCTCTTCTAAAAACAACTTTTCCGGTATTTCCGTCAGCTCAAGTGTCTCCTCGGGAATTTACTTTTCAAACGTGACTGAGACTTCTGTCTCCAATACAAACTCCACGTCTAATCAAGCATTTGGCCTTTGGCTCTCATCCTCGCTTTTGAATAACATATCGGATTCCACCTTTTCTGAAAACCAGGTCAATGACCTCCAGGTATCAGCAAGTTCTGACGCCGAATGTGCAAATAACCTGACAAACGTCAAAGGCTCTTCAAACAGGCTTATCGGCTATTATTTCTACCCGACAAACGTTTCTTCAATATCACTTTCTTCGCTTGTTGCCTGTAACGCAAGCAGGTCAAATTTCAATTCAATAACCGTTTCTGGCTCAAGCACTCATTATAATAATGGGATTTTTGTCCTGTTCACAAGCAATTCCTTGTTTACCGATTTCAATTCGAATGAAAATCTCTATGGCATCCTTCTTCTTAATTCAACTGCGAACATAATAAAATCAAGCAAATTCCTCGGTAATCTGATAAACGGTGCAAGGGTCAATTTTTCCTCCAACAATACGTTCTACAACAACCTTTTCAACAATACTGCAAATTTCAACATCACAGTCAATTTCTCAAATTCGTGGAGCACTTCAGTGTCTTCTGGCACCAATATCATGGGTGGCCCCTACATATCGGGAAACTTCTGGGCAAACCCTTCTGGCACGGGCTTTTCGCAGACCTGTCCAGATTCTGAAGGGTATGGCATTTGCAATTCAGCATACTCTCTCCAGGCCAACAACACTGACCTGTTCCCACTTGCCAACTATACCGAATCTGAGCAAGCCTATCAGCCCACGCCAAAGGATACCGACCTGCTCAACGCCACCAATGATTCGGGTTTGGATTTGGGTGATGAGGATGTTTTGCAAGAATCCGGAGACGGCGGCGCAGTCCTTTCCGACTTTTCAGTTACAGTAGAGCCGCTTTGTATTAATTCCGAGGCCAGGGTTAGTGTTGTGGACTCATCAAATGGCCAAAATGTTGATGCAAAAGTCAGGATATTCAAGGTCGGGACAGGGTCAATAGCGCAAACAATCTACCCACAGCCAGTCTCGAGGGGCATCTGGTCTTTTGTGCCAAAGGAAAATCGGTATCAAATGCGGGTCTATTTGCAGGGCTACAGGACCTACGAGCAGAATCTTGACTTTTCGGCTTGCGGGCCAAAAAACGTTTCGGTTTGCAAAAGCCCTGGATTTGAGTGTTCCAAAAATTCAGACTGCTGTTCCAATATATGTTCTGAAGCTGGTTTTTGCGCAAGCATTCCGGCTCCTCTGTGCACCCCTCTTGGTGGCTCGTGTGTCTCATCAAGTGGCTGTTGTGCAGGTTTTTGCGGAAGCAAAAACACCTGCGTGCTCTCAGAGCAGGCTCCAACCCAGGGGCTTTTTGACGTCCCTCTCTCAACTTATCTTAGGCTGGAGACGGTCTCAAATGCATTTTCCAATGCAGGCAAAACCCTTTTCCAGCCCACTTCCGCTGCAGATTCTGTCAGCTGGGCAATCCTCTTTCTAATCTCATATGTTGCTTTCAGCTCAGCGTCATCTATTCCAGGCAGCTATCCTGTTATCCTAGCCGTGCTTCCAACCCTCATAGGCCTTTTTGTGACGCCCTATGCAGGGACGCTTATTGCGTTTATCGAGATTCTGGTCCTGCACTTTGTCAAGGATACGAACACCGCTGGCAGGCAAAAAAAGCCGAAATAGACTGGAATTCGCCAAATGCTAGATAATTTAAGCTTTTCAGGGGAAATTTTTTCGTGGTTTAATGCTTGTTGACGACATACTTGACAATCTTGACATTTTGGGCCTTGATGTCCTTCTTGGACACGAGCAGACAATACCTAAAAACGAGGTTCGGCTCAGGGAGGCAATGCTCAACATAGGAAGGCTTGTTGACCCGCTGATAGTTGACAAGGAAAACCACGTAGTCCTTGACGGCAACCACAGGCTTTCGGTTCTACGTTCCCTCCACTGCATAAATGCGGCCTGCCAGGTAGTCGACTACAAAAGCACAGCAATAGGCGTTGGCAGCTGGTTTCCCACTCTAAATTCCTTTCCTGAAAAGCTGGGGGCGCTAAAGTGCGACCTTGTGGACCTGGATGCAGGCCTGCTTGCACTTGAGAATAAAGAAGCTTTTTTCATGGCGGTTGTAGAAATCAATGGAAAGAAAAAATGCTGCCTTTATGAGTCTTCTGACAACTCCCTTGCAACAATTGTCCACGAGCAGCAGGACTTGCTAAAAAAAATTGACAAGGAGCCGGAAATAACCTACATAGAGGATACAAAGGCAGCTGATGCACTAAATTCAGGCAAAACCGTACTTTACAGGAAAATATTCTCAAAAGCGGAGATTGTGGGCAGGGCAAAGGAAAAGCTGCCGCTGCCGCCAAAGTCCACAAGGCACACAATACCAGACAGGATTATCCGGCTCAATGTTCCATTGGGCTGGCTGACTGAAGTCGACCTTGAAGAGGCAAAGCAGAACCTAACTTTGATGATTAAGAAAAGGGCTGTTGACCACGCGATAAGAAGATACACTGAGCCGGTTTTGGTAATATACTAGGACTATACTAATCCAAATGGAACTCCAATGCAGTGCATCAAACTAAGCAATTCTTGGTGCGGATATGAATGACACAAATAAAAAAACAAGCTTATTTAGCTGTTCTCCCTTCTCTCCCCTTATAAGCGAGGAGGAAAAACGGGCCGGGGTTATAGGGCAAACCTATATGGATGTTGTCAGGCAGGAAATGAAGAAAGTCAAGGGGGCAAGGAATTTTACAAAACCACTCTCAAAAAAAGGCCAGGCAAGGCTTGGAAGAATCCCTTTTGCCGGCCTTGATGTCTCAAAACTACCAACAAAAACAGCTGCTGATTTTGTAAGAATTGTCAGAAAACAATATTCCAATGTCCTGGGCAAGCATGTTGCAAAAAGGATGCTTCTTCCGATAGGCTAATTTTGGCAGTCCAATAATTTGTGGCTGCTTTCTCTCTCTGCTCGGGCTGCAAAAAGCGTGGTTGCTAATTGATGCTAATTATTAAACTCTTTTTGGGTAATCATAAACGGCTGTGACGATACCGTCCCAGGATGAAGGCCTTAAAACCCTTGTGATTGACGGAGTAGCTTCTGAGCCACTGTAAAAACA